>NZ_JASDCR010000010.1:0-148455 GCF_030407795.1 Psychrobacter sp. APC 3279
CAATAAGCTTGCCTTGATTGGCTTTGTTCTGCCAGTTCGATAACGTTTGCATCGCTATGCCAAGTTGCTTGGCTGTGGCTGAAACATTACCGTTATTGTCTGCTATTTTCTTAACGGCTTCTGCTTTGAATTCGTCACTGTAGGTTCTTACTTTCTTGGTCATGGTAAACTCCAGTTAATACGCTTAGTTTACCAAGTTTAGTTGTACGGTTTCTTCAGCATAGCTCAACTACCTATTTAACTAGGCAGCTTTGGTGGTTTTTTAGGTTTTGGTAAAGGGGTTTTGGCATCGCCAGTCGGCTTATCATCAGGATCAGTATGATATTCTTCATCGAGGTTATCGCTATTGACGACACTTATTGTTTTGGTCGTCTTATCATACTGAATATCATCGGTATAAGGAACATTGTTCAGCTCTTCATCAGTCAAACCATCATCTAGATCCACGACTTTTTTTGGAGAGTTGTGAGGCTGAGTGTGATCACCTTCTGGTTGACTGTCGTAATATATGTCTGTACTTGTCTTTGAGTTTTGAGCTTCATTTTGCTTAGACTCAGGCAGTATTCTGACATCAGATAATCGGCGAACCACATAATTGCTTGGTATCGCCTTTCCGTTCTTTTGTGCTGAGGTATCGTCAAATATCATGTGCCCTTGACTATCGATACGCGGATAGTCCATCGGCTTATCACGTGGCCAAAAGAAGTCAGAAGGGTGGCTAATGATGTGACCGAACACCAGTTTGGTAAGGCGACTCCACTCAAAAAACCGCACTTCTTTAGAGCGTAGGGCAACAAACAGTGCCAGTGAAAAGCTGACTATGAGGTTGACCATACCGATGAGGGCTACGCCAAGTACAGAAATTAAAATGAGACTCCAGTTTATTTCATCAGCAGATATATTGAAAAGTCCATGTGCCAAGTTGGCCGAGGCAAAAGCAATATGGCGAATATCAATAGGTAAGCCAAAGATATAGCCGATGGTTGCTGTACTACCTAAGAATACGCCGAATAAAAAGTTGCCCATAATAGCGCCTAGATTGGCTTCTATAAAGCCGCCCAAACGCTTGAGCCATGATTGAGGCAATATATATTTTAAGAACCTATGACGCTGTATACGTGCACCCACATGGTTATACACTGCTAGATTGTCATAGTATCCTGCAATGAGACCAGATAAGAACAGATAAACACCAGCGATGGCAGCGTGAGGGAGCGCTAACGAGCGAAACGGGTCTAGATCGTGTAGTAAATGACCAGCTTTTTCTGAATCAATCATTGGTGCGCCTGTATACTGTAACCAGGCAAAGGAAATAATAAGCGCCACAGGCACAGCCAACATCACGTTACCCATGATAGCAACGAACTGAGTCCGCAAAATATCAACGACCAGTTCTGATAGCTTGGTTAGCTGATGTGATTTTTTACCAGAGCCTTCAGAAATGGTAGAGGCAATCGCAGCCGCGGTCATGGCTGGCTGCTTGGTCGCGACTGTGCCACGAATAACATGAATAAATACGAAACCCAAACCATAGATCATACTGTTGATAAATGCTCGTCCCATAGGGGCGAGTGCTAAATGGTAAGCCAATATCTTGATGGTGGCCATAAATGCAATGAAAAAGCCACCAATAGAGGCTTTTTTGAACATTTTTTGGTAACCAGCTTTATCGGTACTAATATAATGCTCGCCGACGCGACTGGCATTTTCTGTGACTTTGCGAGAGAGTAGTTTGGTATTGTTATCAATTAAATAACCAATACTATAGCGCTGATTGGCCGTAGTGATGAGCGCCTGTATCAGTTCGATAACAGCACGATCTCGCTTTTGATTATCGTCTGTAACCAACTCAGTTAAAATCCGCATACGCTGCAAGCTTTGATCTAAACGCAGCATCATATTAGTCAAACGAATAGAGATACCGGTCTTATAAATCCGCTTGCGTACGGTAGCGACGATATCTTCGCACTGCTCAATCATAACCAATAGCGGTGCAGGATCGACTGCTTGCTCGGGCGTAATATCTGTCAAGGTATCCAGCTCATGTGCTTGACGATATTGATTGACAAAGAGTACAGCTTCTTGATTTTGTGCAACAAAAGACGCTGAGTAGTTCAGTATCTGCGGATATGCCTCCATTAAATCAGGATGCAAGCCGATACCGCTGATGCGATAAGACAAAACGATAATGGCGTTTAAAATACTGTTTTTTGCAGTAGCGACTAGATTTAAGTGTTTCTCTTCTACGCGAACCAGCTCAACCAGTTTGTCCCATTTTTCCTTTTCAATATTGGCAAGCCAACGTTCATCAGAGCGCTTGTCAAATAGATAGCCTACCAGTTCTACGACAGAATCGTCTTGTGGTAGTAATGGTAAAAATCTATGGCCAATCAAACGGCGTAAACTGTTAAAGAACCCTTGGTCAGACATGATACCAGTGTCGGTATACAGTGCGATTTGCCGATATTGGATAATCAGTTTTAGCACAAAACTAGACAACCCATCTCCATATTCTGGATGTTGATGTATGATGTCAATAAGGGATTGAATTTTTTCGTTGGCCAATGCAGGTTCTTTATCACTGACTCGTAGCTCATCAATCAAGCGTTTGAGTACCGCAGGATCTGGCACGTCGCTCAAGGCGGTAATCTGTTGTAAAATGCGTTTTAATTCTGACACGTCGCACCCTTTATCATGGTTGTTTCAATCGTTTTTATTATTTAAATCGGTATAAGTGGTTGAGTGATATTTGCCAATCGTTCAATTGTAGTCGAGCGACATCTTGTCTTGCGTTATTTTAATCGGAACTGCCAATTGATATTGAATTATTTTGTTAGCAGTTATTTTGACAAAAAAAAGGACAGTAACACGACTGTCCTTTTAATCAAGGTATTTTAGGTTAGTTTTAAAGCTAGCTTAGCTTGCAGGAACATCGAAATAAGCAAGGTCAAAGTTCATCATTGGGTCACTACCAGCTTTGACCATTTGTGCATGAGCATCGATACGCGGTAAGACACGACCAACGAAGTAATCTGCAAGCTTGGCTTTGTTGGTATAAAACTCACCTTCTTTGCCATTAGCAGCTTCCACCATCAACGCAAACATGTATGAGTAAGCAAGGTAGCCAAACGCATGCATGTAGTCAACCGCACAGCCATTGATTTCGTTTTTGCGTTCGCCGATATTGTTAAGCACAGTGGTGGTTAACTCTTCGATGGTATCCGCAGCATCTAGAGTAGCTTGCTTGATAGCATGGTCTGCTTGCATATTGTTAACGAAGTCACGAATCTCACCCAAGAAATGAGTGACGTACTTACCATTGTTACGAGCAACTTTACGACCTAATAAGTCAAGCGCTTGAATACCGTTAGTCCCTTCATAAATCTGCGCAATACGTGTATCACGAACGATCTGCTCCATACCCCATTCGCGGATATAGCCATGACCACCAAAGACTTGCTGACAATCAACAGTGGCTTCCAGTGCTTTATCAGTCAGGAACGCTTTAGCAACTGGTGTCAGTAGGGCAACACGAGCTGCAGCCGCTTTGGCTGACTCAGGATCGGTACTAAACTTCTCTTCATCAAGGTTTTTGGCAACGTACATCGCAAAACAGCGTGACGCTTCAGTGTTTACTTTGGCGTTCAATAGCATACGACGGACGTCAGCATGATGGATAATAGCATCAGCGGGTTTTTCTGGGCTCTGTAGCTGGGTATCGCTACGGCCTTGACCGCGGTCATTGGCATATAACGCTGCATTTTGATAGGCAAGCTCAGAACCACCAAGGCCTTGCAAGCCCATAGTGACACGCTCGTAGTTCATCATGATGAACATTGATGATAGACCAGTGTTTTCCGCGCCAACCATCCAGCCTTTAGCGTTATCAAAGTTCATGACACAAGTCGCAGAGGCTTTGATACCCATTTTGTGTTCGATAGAGCCTACCGCTAACGTATTGCGCTCGCCTAAGCTACCATCTGCATTGACCAAGAATTTTGGTACGACAAATAGTGAGATACCTTTTGAACCTTCTGGTGCATTTGGTGTTTTTGCCAATACCAAATGAATGATGTTGTCAGTAAGGTCATGCTCACCACCAGTGATAAAGATTTTGGTACCAGAGATATCATAGCTACCATCATCATTAGGCACGGCTTTGGTTTTGATAATACCCAAATCAGTACCAGCATGCGGCTCTGTCAAGCACATGGTGCCAGCCCATTCGCCGTTGTACATTTTTTCTAGATAAGTTTGCTTTTGCTCTTCAGAGCCAGCTGCATTTAAACAAAGTGTCGCACCGACTGTTAGGTTTGGATACAGGGCAAATGATTGGTTGGCAGTGAAAACCATCTCTTCGGTGAGCATGGTAACCATTTTAGGGAAGCCCTGACCGCCGTATTCAGCGTTACCGCTTAAGCCGACCCAGCCGGACTCAGCATATTGCTTATAGGCTTCTTTGAATCCTGTCGGAGTCGTGACGACGCCATCACCTTCGAAAGTTGCGCCTTCTTCGTCACCGCTACGGTTAATAGGAAGTAGAATGTTTTTTGACAGTTTTCCCATTTCTTCTAAAATCATATCGACAGTTTCCATGTCGACATGAGCCAAGTTTTCGTTGTTTTGCCAAAACTCTGGCGCCTTGAATACGTCATTTAAGATAAAGCGCATGTCATTAAGAGGGGCATTATAAACAGCCATAAACATTCCTTTGGTTCAAATAATTAAAATTGAAGTTGTTAAGATTATCAACTGTTCTTTTGGTATAACCTTAGCGATTAATAATCAAAGTTTAACAAATAAGCTTGTGAGCGAGTGTATTTCTTCGTGAATTGTGCGTACACCAAAAGTTAGCAGCGGCTATTGAAGTGCTTACAGACACCTCACTGATAATTATAATGTAAGAAGGTAGGCGGGTCGGTACTTATAGACTGTTGCTACAGTCAAAACTATGTTGATAGTTATTATAAGCATACGCAAAACAAAGCGGCAACACACCGAAGTATATTGCCGCTCAAGATTATACGATTACGAAGTTTAGCGCTTTAATTAAAAGGCAAACTGATCAACGTCCATGCTCATGTATGGCTCTACACCAGTGCTGATACGCTGTACGTGCGTAGTAGTACGTGGCAATAGCTTAGCAAAGTAGAACTGAGCCGTTTTAACTTTAGCGTCATAGAATGCTTTTTCGCCAGTACCGTTTGCGATAGCAGTTTGAGCAACCAGTGCCATGCGTGCCCATAAGTAGGCTAGGGTCACATAACCGCTGAAATACATATAGTCTACCGCAGCGCCGCCGACAGCATCTGGCGTTTCAGTTGCTTGCATACCGATGCGTGCAGTTAAATCGCCCCATTCTTTAAGATGCTTGGCAAGTGGGCGGATAAACTGACCCATCTCGTCATTTTCTTTGTTTTCTTCACAGAATTCTTGGATAACGTTTACAAAGTTCGCAAGTAGCTTACCTTGTGAACCCAAGACTTTACGACCTAACAAGTCAAGCGCTTGAATCTCTGTGGTACCTTCGTATAAGCAAGAAATGCGCGTATCACGCACGTTCTGCTCCATACCCCATTCACTAACGAAACCATGACCACCATAAACCTGAATACCATGGTTGGCAGCTTCCAGACCTGTTTCAGTCAAGAACGCTTTAGCAATTGGTGTCAGTAGTGACAACATTTGGTCAGCAAACTTCAACTCTTTGCCTTCGCCTTTTGCGACGGTATCTGCAAAGTGTGAGAGATAATACACTAGCGCACGACCACCTTCAGCAAAGGCTTTTTCAGTCAATAGCATGTTACGAACCGCTGGATGTACGATGATAGGATCAGCGGCTTTTTCTGGTGCTTTCGTACCTGATAGTGAACGCATCGCTAAGCGGTCTTTTGCATAAGTCAATGAACCTTGGAACGCATACTCTGCTGCAGTCAAACCTTGTACAGCAGTACCGATACGTGCCACGTTCATGAAGGTGAACATGCACTGTAGGCCGCGGTTTTCAGGTCCAATCAAGTAACCCGTTGCACCATCGAAGTTCATGACACAAGTTGCAGAGGCTTTGATACCCATTTTGTGTTCGATAGAGCCACAAACGACATTGTTGCTTTCGCCAATGCTGCCATCTGCGTTGACCGTCATTTTAGGAACGATAAACAATGAGATACCTTTGGTACCAGCAGGCGCGCCTGGTAGACGAGCCAATACAATGTGGATGATGTTGCTAGTTAGATCATGCTCACCGGCAGAGATGAAAATCTTTTGACCAGTGATGCTATAGCTACCATCTTCTTTAGGCTCAGCTTTGGTACGGATAATACCCAAGTCAGAACCCGCATGCGCTTCAGTAAGACACATGGTGCCTGACCATTCGCCAGTAACCATTTTTTCTAAATAAGTTTGTTTTTGCTCGTCAGTACCATGATGCTCGATGGTTTGGATGGCACCATGTGAGAGGCCAGGGTACATAGAGAATGACCAGTTAGCCGTACCAACCATTTCATTGATGACAGTAGACAATGAGAACGGCATGTTTTGACCGCCAAAATCTTCTTCAGCTGATAAAGCAGGGAAGCCAAGCTCACAATACGCATCATAAGCTTCTTTGAAGCCTTTTGGCGTGGTGACCTTACCATTGTCAAACTTACAGCCTTCAGCATCACCGCTTTGATTCAATGGTGACAGTTCGTTTTCAGCAAAGCTTGCAGCCATCTCAAACAGGCTGTCCATTAGCTCGCGGTCAGCTTCTTGGAACGCAGGCAAAGTTTTGTAGTGGCTTTCACTATCGAGTAGTTCATGCATAACGAATTGGATATCACGTAAGGGCGCTTTGTATTGCATAACTTCCTGTCCTTTTTGGAATGTAACCGAGTATAGCCAATAATGAGCATATGGTCGCACTATCCTCTAGTGCGTTATTCTTACCTAGCCAATCTGAAAATCTAAATAAAGGATAAACAGTAAAGCAGGTTAACCATGCTATCGATTACATAAAATAGTGTTAAAAAGAGTGGTGATTGTCAGAGTCAATGAGAGATTAAATGTGCTCTAACAAATTCACTATAAAAGATAGGCTTTCATAGGTGATTATACAAGTTTGGTGATAGGACTGATAAGTCATGAACCTATCTTGCATCGGTTATGCAATCGACGTTAGGCGCTAGGAAACAGCAGCATTAAGCATATGAAAACTTTAATGTTACTAAGATAGGTAGTCCTCTATATGACCAGTATTAACGTGAAAAAACGACGGCCAAAAAAATAGCGTTTGCCAGAAAGACAAACGCATTAGTATAAATTACAACATTATTTGGTATAACCGAGCATGTAAGTTATTTCACAGATATGTACGCGATAAACCGTAATAAACATTAAACATGATCGTATGCTAGGAATCTGAACATATAGTCGATCCAATTTAGAAGTAGTACAAGGCAACCGAGTGCAGATGGAACTGTAATACTTTTATAGTGGATGACTATAGTAGTTTATGATTAATAACTTATAACGAATAATTTAGCGTTTACTCAGCAGCGTTTTGCTGAATCAACATCGCAGTAGCGACATCAGCAGCCACGGGTTTGCTAAACCAATAGCCCTGCCCATTTTTGCAACCCATATCTAACAATACATCACGCTGCTGCTCAGTTTCGATACCTTCAGCAACGACCTGCATGTCTAAAGCGACTGCTAAGTCCAAAATGGCTTTTACAATCGCGTGCTGGGTACGATCGGTTTCAATATTGGAGATAAAGCTCTTATCGATCTTGATAAAATCAAATGGGTATTCTTGCAAGTAGCTCAATGATGCATAACCAGTACCGAAATCATCGAGCGCTAGACGTACGCCAAGCTCTCTAAGCGAGTTAAGCTGTTTTTTTACATTGTCATGACGCTGAATCAAAGACGACTCGGTCACTTCAATATGCAATTGATGGGCAGCAACGTCATTCTCTGTCAGTAGTGTGCTGACCATATCAAAGAAGTCAGGGTGGCTAAATTCCGCGGCATCAGCGTTGATACAGACGTGTTGATGAAACCCTTGCTGTTGCCAAACGGAGAGTTGTTTGACAATTTTAATGGCCATTTGCGAAAACAAATCAAAGGAGAGCTTGTGCGCGATAATGGCATTGATGAAATGAATGGGCTTGAGTAATCCGCGAGTAGGGTGTTGCCAACGTACCAATGCTTCAAAACCTGTGATAGCCCTAGTCTCCAATGAGAACTTTGGCTGATAATAAGGAACGAATTGACCTTCAAGGGTAGCAGTCCTAAGCTCAGACTCTAACTCTAAGCTACCAGCGGTAGCGCTTTCAATGGCTTCATCGTACCAGCGAATATCATCGCCACCCTGCTGCTTGACATAGTCCAATGCTTTTTCTGCTTTGGTCAATAAACCCGTTACTTCGTTATCGTCTTTTGGAAAACAGCTCACACCCACAGAAATATGGTAATAGATATTTGCATCTGTCGCATGGCTCTTGTCAGTAGAGAAGGGGCGTTCACACATTTGCATGAGTGTGTCTAGCTGATGACGTACCATATTGGCATCTTTAACTTCAAACAGTAGCGCAAAATCATCACCACCAAAGTGAGAAAAGGAGCGTAAATTATGCAGTTTGAGCTTTTCGATTTCTTCTACAAAGTTTTTTATTAAGTCATTGGCACCATCAGGCCCTAGTAAGCTGGCAAGATTGCGATAACGATCAATATTTAAGCGTACAAGGACAACCTCTTGGTAACTATCTAATAGCATGTCACTCGTCTGACTCAAAAACACCTTGCGGTTAGGAAGACCTGTGAGCTGATCATAGTTGAGTAAATGCGCGACCTGTTTTTGGTCTTTGATAACGGATGACATGTCACGCAGCATACCTACATGGTAAGCTGTCTGCTCGACATAAATCTTGCGATAAGTGACATGGCAATCAATAGGCTCGCCATAACGATTGATCATCGAAAAATCAAGTTCGTAAAATCCATGACGGTCAAGGTTTTTACTGATGTCTTTCAAAATCAGCTGCTCTGCTTCTGATAGAAACTCAGCAGCATAAATACCAAGGGGCCGACCAACCAAGAACTCTTCTTTGTAGCCAATTATAAGCTCATAACTGGCATTAACCGCTAAATAACGTAAATTATTATCTAGTACAAATATGGCGTCTTCAAGTTGTTCACATAGCGTACTCATCAACTGCTGCTTGATTGATACTGGAAGAGTGTCAAAATTACTCATAATAGTGGCTCACAAAAGATAAAGGCTTATAAAAATAAGAACTGCATTATCAATTTATTTACATTGAGTTGACATCGCGTTTTACCATGTACGATGAAGAACAGACGTTATTTTTGACTATAAGCATAAAAGATGAAAACTACGATAGTCTTACTAGTACTTATCAGTTTTTACTAGGTGTTTAAAGCATGTAAAGTAGCTAATGCTACTACTGGTGCAGTTTCGGTACGCAAGACTCTTGTGCCGATTTGCCAACGCTCAAATCCAACACTTTCCGCTTGCTGACATTCATCTTGACTCAGACCACCCTCAGGCCCGATCAACAGTTTGATATAAGGGGTCTGTTGTTTAAGAATATCAGATAGAGCGTTAGGCATGGCAGGTTGTCCTGCTGCTGGTACACTCATTTGCATACATAGATCTGCAGCGTTTGCTAATACTTGGTAGTAAGGATCATGACTAAGCACATAAACGATAGAACTGACGGCCATTTGCGCCTTCGTAACGTCAGTAGCCATAGCCTCAGTAGTCTTAGCGTCAGAATTGGTATTGCTTAGCCATTCGTTGATAGATTGTGGCGCAAGAATAAGAGGTGGGCGGTTAAGGCCGCATTGTTCACAAGCTGCGATCGCTACTTGTTGCCAATGTGCCAGTTTCTTTTCAACTTGGGCAGGTTTTAATGTGACTTCACCGTGGTGGCTGCTGAGCAACTGAATGGCAGTCACTCCAAGCTCAGTTGCTTTTTGAATAGCATAGTCCATACGCTCACCGCGGCTCATTACCAAACCAATCTGAGTGATAGTAGGCGGCGTACGATCGTCGTCTATATGTATAAGCAAAGTAGCAGTGGCATTTTTTTTACTGATTGCCTGTAGCTCTACTGTATATTCGCCGCCAAATCCATCGAACAAAATCCCTTGATCACCAATATTGGCTCGTAGTACACGGCACCAGTGATGGACTACACTATCTGGCAATTCGACATTGCTACCTAGCGGTAACTCACCCAATTTAGGTAGTGCTGAGGCATCAGCGTTGTCGTTATTAACGGCATAAAAAAAACGTCGCACGTGGTCTTATTCCTATTATTTGATTGAGTATAGTTATTATTAGACCTATAGAATATCACTTGAGCCAATTAATGACATTTGTTTTATGAGAATTTTTCTTAATAAAGAAAATTATTTTTAGAGCAGCATTATTACACAGTGAAGAAATTTTTAAAAATCAAATAAGATAAAGTGTATGAACAAAACGGTAAAGGGTTATTGGTCAAAATTTTGACAATAAAAAACTGGCGCTCCTAGAAGCGCCAGTCATTGATAATGTATTCAGGAATGATTAAAGGATATTCTAGAATGCTTACAAGTTTAAGCGGTCAATCCCAAAGCTTCTACTAAGCGTTTGTTTGGCTCAACTTTGTTCATGCTATAAAAATGCATGGCAGGTACGCCCTCGGCAATCAAGCGTTCACACAAGCGATAAACCACATCAAAGCCAAACTCACGAATAGCCTTACTATCGTCACCAAAATCCGTCAACTGCTTACGTACATAGCGCGGAATATCGGCGCCACAGCTATCAGCAAAACGCAAGAGATTGCTTGAATTGGTAATTGGCATGATACCAGCGACCAAAGGCTGAGCTACCGTGTCAATACCGCGTTTCTCTAACTTATCACGCAAGTACAGATAGCTGTCAGCGTTGTAGAAAAACTGGGTAATCGATGCATTGGCACCAGCTTGGTATTTATTTACCAAGTTATCGATATCAAACTCAAAGCTACGCGCTTGTGGGTGCATTTCAGGGTAGGAGGCCACTTCGATATGGAAGTGATCTCCTGAGTGCTCACGAATGTACTTTACCAAATCTACCGCAAATGGCAGCTCACCCATGCCAACTTGACCTGAAGGCAAGTCGCCACGCAATGCAACAAGACGTCTGATGCCTAAGCTTTTGTAAAACTCAAGCAACTCAGCGATCTCAGACTTGTCATCACCGATACAAGACATATGCGGCGCGATTTCAGTGTCACCACGCGTACTTAGTGCCTGTACGATATCTAAGGTGCGGCTACGGGTTGAACCGCCCGCACCGTAGGTTACCGAAAAATACGCCGGTGACAACTTATTCAGCTCATCATAAGTGCCAAGAAGCTTTTCGTGACCTTGCTCGGTTTTTGCAGGAAAGAACTCAAAGGAGAAAGCAGGCTTACTCACAGTCAGACTCCTTTTAGTATTTATAAGCGTCAGGCTTGAATGGACCTTCAACTGGCACACCCAAATACTCAGCTTGCTTTTCAGTTAGTTTAGTTAGCGTACCGTTAAAGCCTGCAACCATCGCAGCGGCCACTTCTTCGTCTAATTTCTTAGGCAATACTTTTACGTATAAGTTGTCAGTACGTTGGTCAGCTGGCAAATCAGCAAATTTTTCTTCGAACAGATACATTTGAGCCAATACTTGGTTAGCAAATGAGCCGTCCATCACGCGTGATGGGTGACCAGTAGCATTACCTAGGTTTACTAGGCGACCTTCGGCAAGTAAAATCAAGTAATCGTTTTCATCATCTGAGCGGAAGATTTGATGCACTTGTGGCTTGATCTCAACCCAGCGCCAGTTGTCACGCATAAACTGAGTGTCGATTTCGGTGTCAAAGTGACCGATGTTACATACCACAGCACCAGGTTTAAGGGCTGCTAGCATATGTCTATCACAAACATGGTAGTTACCAGTAGTCGTGACGATCATGTCAGTGTCTTCAAGCAAGCGCTTGTTGATGCTGGCCGCGCCGCCAGTATTGTCACCGTCGATGTATGGTGATAATACTTCAAAACCATCCATACATGCTTGCATAGCACAAATAGGATCAACTTCTGAGACACGTACGATCATGCCTTCTTGACGTAAGCTTTGTGTAGAGCCTTTACCTACATCGCCGTAACCAATAACCAAAGCGCGGCGACCAGCAAGGAACATATCGGTAGCGCGTTTGATAGCATCGTTTAAGCTATGACGGCAACCGTATTTGTTATCATTTTTAGACTTGGTAACTGCATCGTTGACGTTGATGGCTGGTACTTTAAGTGTACCTTTACCAAGCATTTCAACCAAGCGATGAACGCCAGTAGTGGTTTCTTCTGAGATACCATGGATGTTATCAAGAAGCTCTGCATAATCGCTGTGAATCAAAGCAGTCAAATCACCACCATCATCCAAAATTAAGTTAGCATCCCAAAGTTGGCCTGATGCTTCGCCGCCAACATGGACTTGCTGACGTAGGCACCATTCATACTCTTCTTCTGTTTCGCCTTTCCAAGCATAGACAGAGATACCAGCAGCAGCAATTGCAGCAGCAGCATGGTCTTGAGTTGAGAAGATGTTACATGATGTCCAGCGTACTTCAGCACCTAGCGCGACTAATGTCTCGATAAGTACGGCAGTCTGAATAGTCATGTGGATACAGCCAGCGATTTTTGCGCCTTTAAGCGGCTGGTCGGCTTCGTAGCGACGACGCAAGCCCATTAGGGCAGGCATTTCGGCTTCAGCAAGGGTGATTTCACGACGGCCGTAATCAGCAAGGCTGATGTCAGCGACTTTGTAGTCAGTGAAAGAGGGATCGATCGTATGGGCAGATGGTGTAGTAGACACTGCGTCCATAATATGCTCCTATCAGTGGTTAACGAATGATAAAAAGAATAAAAACGCAGGTGCCGTTGTTTGCGCTGTGAGCGACCAAAAATATGGACTCTCGACAGTTAACCGAGCCTAACATAACCTGTGATTGCATAATTATAGAATGTTAATGCAGTAAATCACTGTTATGGCGCAACACCTCTCGGAGGTCGTTATTGTAATAGATGAGTGGTTAATTGTCACCTATTGACTGAGATAAATGATAAGCAATCATGGCATAAGTACCAGTATGTTTTTCATAGGTATAAAAAAAGGCCACCTGTAGATGACCTTTTATATTTACATAAGCGCTAGAGTTTTATAGTGCTAAGTCAGCTTAGTACCAGTTGTAAGTTAGAGAGGTAAAGTAGTTAGTGCCGTCAGTGCTGTATTCTGTGCCGAACTGATTAGATAACGTGTAATCTTCGTCAGTGATATTGTCAACGCGCAAATTAGCACGAAGATTAGGTGTAATGTAAACAGAGCCACTTAAGTTTAGTAAGGTGTAATCATCTAACTTAGTTGTATTTGCAGCGTCGGAAAATCTTTCGTCGGTATACTTAGCTTCTAATCGTACATCAAACTTTGGCTGTTGATAGCCTACATAAATTGAACCGCTATTTTTAGGGCGGTAAACGAGGTAATTACCATAAGTAGGCTCACCAAATGCAGGTTTTATAGGGTTTCTATCTTCTGCGTCTAAATAATTATATCCAAAGCCAAATAAGAAAGAATTGATTTGCCAATCTGACGTTAAACTTAAGCCTTTGATCTTTGCTTCTCCGATATTTTCCCCAGATGCTATTAAGTTTTCTGCATCAGTATGGTAACCAGTAAGTCGTGATAGCTGATTATCAGTGACATACTCCACGAAGATTTCGGTGTTCTTAGTGGTTTCAGGTTTTAAGTTTGGGTTTTCATAGCCTGGGAAGTATAGATCGTTAAACGTAGGAGCACGAAACCCTGTGGCATAACTTGTACCAATACGTACACCCTTCAACGGATGTATAGCAGCACCTATATTGTAGGTGCTTTCATTGCCATATTGGGAATTATCATCAACACGGTAATTAGCTTGCAAGTCGTAATACGTGTCGGCTAATTGGTAGCCGATAAAAGCACTTTTTATAGTGCGGCTATCGACATCGTATTCAGTAGTAGAGTCTATCTTTTGCTTTAGGTGTTCAAGTCCCAAAATCGCATGACCATCACCTGATTTAATTTGGCTCTCTAAACGTGCATGGTCTTGCTCAGTATCAAAAACAGTGCTGTTATTTAAATCATTACCATCTTCATAAGTAGAGATTTCATCGATACTACGACCATAGCTTAGCTTAGTAGTAGCAAGATCGTTAGTATGTTCAATAAATGCTGTTGCTGAACCATTTTTCTGATCACTATGAGCATCAGGATGTACAGCTCCAGTTGTCCAATCAGCAAAACCATCAAATTCAGACGTTGATTTGTTGTATAAAGCGCTTAGACCTGCTTTTACATTAGGTGCGATTTTTTTTGTCACAGCAAGGCTTGCGGAAGTCATATTAAATCCATCGTCATCTGGATTGAAATTGCTTCCAGTTTCGACAGCATTGAAACCATCAGTATCAGTATGACTAATGCCTAAGCTAAGCGTTGTATCTTGATTGGTAAATTGACCATTTACTCCCAAGTTATAGAGGTTGTGAGACCCTGCTCCCGCCGTGACTGAAACGTTGTTTTGCTCGATGTTAGAGCCTTTGGTAAATATTTGAATGACACCGCCCATAGCGTCAGAGCCATATATACTAGAGCCTGATGCACCATATAGTATTTCGATACGGTCAATTTGATCAGCAGAAAGTAAGTTTAATGCTGGCGTGCCTAAAGAAATAGAGCTATAGCGGATGCCATCAATAAGTACAAGTATCTGCTTGCTATCGTAACCGCGCATGTAAAAGTTACTAACACTTCCCATACCACCACTTTGAGTAATGTTGATGCCTGGTTGATTCTTTAATACATCTGTTACGGTTTGACCTTGATAACGTTGTAACTCTTCCTTATTAATTACTCGTGTTTGCGCAATTACATTACTTGTCTTAGTAGGTGTGCGAGTGGCTGTCACGACAATTTCATCAAGCTCAACTTGTGGTAGGTTACTATCGTTGATGGAAGTATTTTCAGAGGTAGCTGCCATTGCGGTATTTACTGCAAGTAAGCCAAGCGCGCTCAAAATACTTAAACGAAGATAGGTACGTGAAGATGCACGTGATACAGACATAGTCGATTCCAAAGTAATCAAGTTAAAAATGCAGAAATGAGAGGTAACTATTATGACGTAAAAGGGGTCAAAAGTTACAAAAAACAGTATATAAGCAAAACTGCGCTCATTATCTACAAATTAGCCTGCTTTATAAACTACTTTAACCTAATGTTTATTCAGGGTAGGCTGAATACTACTCATGTTAGCTTGCTAATAGTCTATTAAAAATTACTTTACTTAGATATTCTATGAGAACTTATTCAAGTTTATAAGATAAGCCTATTCTTAAAAATACCTACTATTAGAAGTGCACATAGAGTAAGAAACCAAATACCAATACAGTTAGCTACAAAATTGCTTAATCAAAAGCACTGCTGTTATAAATAATTGTTACTATAGTATGGACGCCACCTGTCATTTATCATGCCATTTTTAAACTAAGAGGTTTGTTTTGTCTATCAAGCATAATCTGACTCCCAGTCCTTCGCCTAATTTATTCTCTGCTATTACTAAAATGCCATTTATAGTCGCGATGCTATTACTGACTATACTGTTGAGTATTGCCTTGCCAAATAATGCCTATGCTGTCGAGGCTGGTGCGCTTGGAGTGGGTAATGACAGTAGTGGAGAGACAGTAAGTACGCCATTGCCTGATTCATTTGGCCGAGATACGCCGCGTCATACGGTACAAGGGTTTATCAGTGCGCTGGGTGAAAATGATTATTTGCTGGCAAGTAATTATCTCAACTTATCTAAGTCTGACAACCCAACGACCGTTGTGCGACAGTTCAAACAGGCACTAGATGCAGGAGGGCGTTTTCAGCCAGATCTACAGATTAGTAACACACCTGAGGGTAATCTAACTGACCAGCTGCCACCTAGCCAAGAAAATGTCGGTGTGATTAATATCGGAGAGCGAAGTGTTCCGTTACTACTCGAAAGAGTGGTCTCAAAACAAAACGAACAATATTGGCAATTCTCTAGCGATACGCTGACCTCAGTACCAGAAGTGATAGAAAATACTGAGCCGACCTTAGTCTCTCGCTATACAGTTGATTCTTTAGATGGCAAAAAGCTTTTCGGCTATCAGTTAGCTGACTTGGTCGCTGCGCTCACCATGATTGTGACCAGCTTTGTACTCACTTATGTCGCGGTATGGTTGCTGTACCATTTATTAAGGATTGTATATCCGCGTGTGCGTGGGACGCCGTTGCCATTACCAGACAAAGTTATTTTGCCATTATCTGTCGTGATCATGGCACTGATACTATCCGAGGTTATGGTTTATGCAGGGGTTTCGGTGACCCTGCGTGAGCCGGTCAATCGCTTTACGGATATAGCCTCTTGGTTGGCGCTGACTTGGCTACTATTGCGAGTGATCGATGCGATATTCACCCGAGCGGTAAATTTAAGCTACAAGAAAAACTATACTGAGCGAGTCTCAATTTTGGGGTTGCTGCGGAAAGTCGTCAAAGCGCTATTACTGATATTTGCAGTGATTGTCATTTTTGGCAATTTGGGTTTTGATTTGACCACTGGTATTGCGGCACTGGGTGTGGGTGGTTTGGCATTAGCCCTTGGTGCGCAAAAGACCATCGAAAACCTAGTTGGTAGTGTCGTCGTCGTCGCAGATTCACCTGTGCGTATCGGTGACTATTGTAAGTTTGGTACTTACGAAGGCACAGTTATCGACATTGGTATTCGCTCATCGCGTGTACGGACCTTGTCGCGGACGATTGTTACGGTACCAAATGGTGATTTTTCATCGATGCAGATCGAAAACTTTACCTCTCGGGATATGTTTCGTTTCTTCCATTACTTATATATTAAGCGTACCGCTGATCTTGACGTAATATTTAAAATGGTTAATGACTTGGATGAATTTATAAAAGAGCATGATTTGACCAATCAAGAATGGAATCAGGTCAATATTTTGGAGCTGCGCCAAGATTGCTATGTTATTCAGTTGCAAGCTTATGTGAATGCTATTGGTATCATTGAGTTCTATGACAAACAAAACGCTTTGTTTGTCGATATATTAAAGAAAGTCGCGAAATATAAAGTAGAACATGCATTGCCGACTCAGCAGTTGATTGTTAATCAAACGGAGCTTGAACATCATGTGGGAAGTAGCACTGATGAATCAGCAGCAGGAAATGAATCAGATAACAGTAGTAACTCTGCTAATAATGAAGTGTCTGATAACAAGGAAGTAAACACAAGCGTATACAGGAAAGATTACAACGACGATGGCGTTAATATTCGTAAAGATAGCGACAAGGCTAAAAATGATGTCGCAAGTCACCACAAATTCTCTATGGCGACCGTTAGCAGAAGTGGTGCGCTTAAGGCACTAAAGCATAAAAGTCATATGCTAAGAAAAAGTAAGTTTAAGCACACTAAAAACAAATCTGGTTTTTCTATATGGAACCAGCCTTAAAAGAGACTCTTTGCTCACGAGTGGTAGTGAATAACACTAGCTATGTCTTTGCTCAATTATTCATAAAGGTACTGCAGTTTTATCACGTAATGAGCCGTAGTACGACCAAAGCAATAGACTGGCAGCACTGCGACAAGGTGACCAGTGCTGAGTTAAGTCTTTTAGCTGCTTGGGTGTTGGGCGCTCTGCTAAGCCTAACAACTCCATGGCTGCAACTTTAATGGCTAAATCATCGACAGCGAGTATGTCTGCACGTTTTAGTGAAAATAGTAAATACATCTCAGCTGTCCAGCGCCCAATGCCTGTCACAGCTGTCAAGGTTGTTATGACTTCTTCATTTGGAAAGGTTTCTAACGCTGCAAAGTCTATATCATGATCCACTAAAGAGCGTACATAACGAGTTTTCTGCTTGGACAATCCCTGTGTCTTCAAAGTATCGTCTGTCGCTTCACGTATAGCTTGCGGGGTGATCAATTCTGCATCAACCAACCGTTTCCAAATACTGGCAGCGGCGGCAACTGATAACTGCTGACCTACCATCGCTCTCATCAACTGCTCAAACCCACCTGCGTTATGCCTAAGGTTAGGTGTGCCAACCTGCTTATGCACAGGAGCAAACCTTGGTTCAATGGTAATCAGTGTAGCAATCTGCCTTTCTAGTTCGTTGGTGTTTTCAATAGTATGTATGCTCATAGTGATTTCGCTTTGCTAATAAGAAGGTGTTCAAGTCAACATATTAATTCAGAATGAGAAGCTAACATTAAATGGAATGTACATGAAAGAGAGCGTTCATTAAAGGAAAAATTGTTGCAGTCTACCTCTAGACCATAAGTGATTGATAAAAAAAGGACTGCAAATAAGCAGTCCTTTTTATGTAGTACCGTATCACTAACAATAGACCTATTCACCATCTGCTTTAGGTTTTTTGAGTAGTACTAGTACAGCACCGTTACCACCATCTTTTGGTGGCGCAGAGCAAAAAGCTAATACTTCTGGCAATTGACGTAACCAGCCATTGATACAAGTTTTTAGAATCGCTTCGCTACCTTTACCATGGACGATTTTTACCATGGTTTCGTTTTTCTGCTTGGCTTGGCTCAATAGTTGAGTCATCGCTTCGCGAGCTTCTTCTATTGTACAGCCATGGATATCTACCGCATCATACCAACGCAGCTTGCCTTTTTTGAGCTGATCAAAGATTTTATTTTGCAGTGTAGGCTGCTTATAAGACAAATAAGCTTCAGCAGCGACAGGGTTCAGTAGTGCTTGCATATCTGACAAGCCTGCGCCTAGATCACTGGCTTCACTACCTTGAGCTGCAGCACGTTTTGATAGTGTCGCTGCATCAGGTTTACCTGCTCTAGCTGCGCTGGCAGGTGAGCGGACATTTTTGTCTTCTAGCTGATTGACACCATGCATGGCTTGCATAAATAGAACTTTATCGTCATCGATATGTTCACTATCTAGCTGCTTAACCGTCTTTTTTACTTGCTTTTGAGTCGGTAGCGATACCGGTTCAGTTGGCTTTTGATTCTCACCTTCAGGTGAATTGGTATCACGGCCTTTGCTCAGCTGGCCTTTGAGTTCTTTGAGCTGGTCTTGCATTTCTTTTGAAAACAGAGAGTTTGACATAAAAGTTAACGTATCGTTGATTGATGAATGGTTGATTGAACTATGTATATAGCATAGACATTGTTGAAGCTATTAGCATATATTTAAGCATAAATTATTGAGTTACTTTACCCGTCTGCTACGACGCCCGCAAGTAAGGATTGTAACGCTTGCCCTGGATGATCAGTTTTCATAAATTGCTCACCGATCAAAAAGTGCTGAATATCATTATTTAGCATCAAACGAATATCATCACTGCTATGAATACCACTCTCGGTCACGATAAGTGGTTTTTGTTCAGCACTATCAGTAGCAAGTGCGTCGTTTAAAATATTCTTAAGATCAAGCGTGGTTTGCAGGTCAACATCGAAGGTATTTAAATCACGATTATTGATACCGTAAATATTGTGTACTGAACGTGGCAACTGTAGCGCACGCTCAAGCTCAGATTTGGTATGCACTTCTATCAATACGTCCATACCAAGCTCAATACTGAGTGCATGTAGCTCTCGTACTTGGGCATCATCTAGGCAAGCCATAATGAGTAGGATGCAGTCAGCGCCCATTAGGTAAGATTGATAGATTTGATAGACATCAATCATAAAGTCTTTACGTAATATCGGTAAGCTTGAGGTATTAGCCGCTTGAATAAGGTAGCTGTCATCGCCTTGAAAGTAATCACGGTCGGTCAATACAGACAGACAACTAGCGCCTGCTTGCTCATACTGCTGCGCAAATAGAGCAGGGGTAAAGTTATGATTGATAATGCCTTTAGACGGTGAGGCTTTTTTAATCTCAGCAATGATACCGATACCATTTTCTTTAGTGCCAGCAGCATGTAATGCCGCGGCAAAACCTCGACGCGGTTTATCATCAGCTGCGACCTGTGCTTTCAAGTCCTCTAAAGACAATGCTTCGCGAGCGGCTTTTACTTCTTCTACTTTGGTGGCGACAATGCGCTGTAGCACTGACGGTATGTCTGAATGGGTTGTGGTCATACTGGTATCCGAATATCGTTAAATGTAAATACAGTCAGAGAGCTATTAATAACTACTAAATGGCTACGGCGTTTCCCTTCCTAGATGTACGATTTGTACAATCTGTGGTCGGCTGCCTTGTATCCGTTTTAGATTTTTTTGACTATAGACAGTATATAAATGCGTATAGATTAACCTTGAGCGACTAGCTGTTGGGTATAGTTGGCTAAAGACTCAAGTTTGAGTAAAGAATCACCATTTTGAATGATTTTCTGTGCTCGGCTAACACCGTTAGGGTAGTTGCTGGCAAGTCCTGCGGTGTATATCGCGGCACCTGCATTTAGCGCAATCATGTCACGTGCTTTAAGTACGGCACGGTCATGAGTGTCGGCTCCAGATAGTGCAGCACGAATCAACTCAAGGCTTTGTGCTGGAGAGTCGACATCGAGGCCAATAAGGGTTTGAGATTCGATACCCGCATCTTCTGGCATCATGTCATAAACTGATATCTCGCCATCTTTTAGCTCAGCGACTGTGGTCGAAGTCGCAAGACTGATTTCATCAAGACCATCTTTTGCGCCTACTACCATGACATGACGTGCGCCTAAGTTTTTCATTACCTTAGCAATCGGCTCACATAACTGCGCGGTAAACACACCGATGACTAAGTTTGGCGTGCCAGCAGGGTTGGTCAATGGGCCCAAAATATTAAAGATGGTACGCGCTTTTAACTCACGGCGTACAGGGTTGGCGTAACGCATGGCGCTGTGATGATTGGGTGCGAATAAAAATCCAATACCTTGGTTTTCGATACAGTCTTTCGCCTGCTCTGGCGTGAGCGCAAGACTGATACCTGCTTGCTCAAGTAAGTCTGAGCTACCAGACTTGGTCGAAACGCCGCGATTGCCGTGCTTAGCAACTTGTGCACCAGCTGCCGCAACAACCAACGCCGATGCAGTCGAGACATTGAACAAGTTAGCACCATCACCGCCAGTACCAACGATATCTACCAAGTAATCGCAGTTCTTTGGTTCAATGTTGGCGGCTAGTGCACGCATGGCACTGGCAGATGCAGTAATCTCATCAATGGATTCGCCCTTCATACGTAATCCCGTCAAGATAGCGCCCATCATAGCGTCGCTACATCTACCTTGCATGATAATCAGCATCACTTGATACATCTCATCAAAGGTTAAGTCAATGTGTTGAAATATTCTACCCAAAGCTGTGGTTAGCAATTGATGTGTTTGCTCGTCAGACAATTTTGCAATACTCTCTGGCGTGTGCGTTTCTTCTATTTTTGTTGTACTCATTGTAGTCTCACTTACTATTATTTTTTATATGAATCTGTGTGAAATTTGGCATGGGTTTATGAAAGCAGCATTTTTTACCAAGGTGCTTTTAGTCAAATCTAGCCAACTTGTGGTAGCTCATCGGATGTCAGATTAGCCAAGCCATGAGTCTGTAAAAAGTTATTGAGCAATTGATAACCTGCTTCGCTCAATATCGACTCAGGATGGAACTGGACGCCTTCTACAGCCAGCTCCTTATGGCGAATACCCATGATTTCCTCAATACTACCATCGGCATTTTGTGTCCATGCGGTAAGTTCAAGGCAGTCTGGTAAGCTTGTCTTGTCAATGACGAGCGAATGATAACGCGTAACCTGTGACGGGTTAGGCAAGCCAGCAAACACACTTTGCTCGTTGTGATAGATAGCGGATAAGCGGCCATGCATGACTTCGCCAGCTTTGACCACTTGACCGCCAAAGGCTTGACCGATAGCTTGATGACCCAAGCAAATACCCAGTATAGGAATAATTCCTTTAAATGTCTCAATGGCTTGCAGCGAAATACCCGCACGGTTAGGATCGCATGGACCTGGGCCAATCACAATGACATCAGGTGCAAGGGTTTTAATCTGCTCAATGCTGACCTGATCATTACGCCAGACAGTGATGTCCTGCTTTAGCTCACCGAAGTACTGTACGATATTGTACGTAAAGCTATCGTAATTATCGATCATCAAAATCATTAAGGCTTCAACTTATCAGTTTTATTATATTTTTAACATGAAATTTGTTCTCACTGTTATTGAGTCACTTGATTGCCGAACATAAATAGCTATGACTATAACAGAGGGGGTTATTGCGCGCGGTTATCTTACCACTATTTTGTTTTCTATCAAATGTAGGGTACGGGCTATCTAAGTAAGCACCAAGTAAAAACACATTTTTTATTATTTTGTCGATAACGAGGATAGTTTGACCAAGGGTAATGTTATGAATTCAACTATTGGCATTGCACTATAAAATAGCATTTTAATAATAAATATATTTGTATTTGCACCAATTGAGTGCTTTTAGTTCTCAACTGGTGCTCTGATTAAGTGCTATTCTAGAACTGAGCTGGATGAGAATTAATTAATATATAACGATATTCATCGTATAAATCACTGTAAATATTGATAATTAAATCTATCCATGACTATATCTGTTATCAGAGCGTCAATACATTGGCATAGCCCTTGCATTATTGCTGTTATGATTATTTTTAAAGCCAAAAAACTGGTCTAAAAATAATTATTAACAAGAGCCCGAAGAATTCAGCATTATGAGTTGTATATTGCTAGAATGTCGTTAGGATTGAATTGGCGTATGTTAGACCATGTGCACAAATATTGGTCTGATTGAGTAAACGCTTTAGATGAGCATCTTGACTAATACGCAAAATAGTGCTGATAATAAGCATAATATCGAATGCGCTGTTTTAGTATTGAGAGCACATCTGACATTCTTGGACAAGAACATCATATTAATAATTTTAAATCGCAATTACGTGATCAACACAACGGAGACTATTCATGTCGAATAAACTATTAGATCTTATCCAATCCTCTAATGCTAAATGGGTTGATTTTCGCTTTACTGATACACGCGGCAAAGAGCAGCACATTAGCTTCCCAGCGCATACCGTTGATGAAGATGTCATGGAAGATGGCAAAATGTTTGATGGCTCATCAATCGCTGGTTGGAAAGGTATCGAAGCGTCAGATATGATCTTGCGTCCTGATCCAGAAACTGCTTTTGTTGACCCGTTCTTTGACGCGGTGACTGTGGTAGTGACTTGCGATATCATCGAGCCATCAACGCTACAAGGTTATGACCGTGACCCACGCTCTATCGCACGTCGCGCTGAAGAGTATTTAAAGTCTACTGGTATCGGTGATACTGCTTACTTCGGTCCTGAGCCTGAGTTCTTTGTATTTGACGATGTTAAATGGTCAGTCGATATGTCTGGCGTTAGTCATAAAATCACGGCTGAAGAAGCAGCATGGTCGACTAACGAGACTTACGAGTGGGGCAACATGGCGCATCGCCCACGTGTGAAAGGCGGATATTTCCCAGTACCACCAATCGATAGCTCACATGATATGCGTGCTGTTATGTGTGAACGCATCGAAGAAATCGTTGGTGAAGGTTCGGTTGAAGTTCATCACCATGAAGTTGCTTCTTGCCAGTCTGAGATCGGTGTTGCATTCAACACAATGGTACGAAAAGCGGATGAAGTTCAGCAATTGAAATATGTTGTTCATAACGTTGCGCATCAGTTTGGTAAAACAGCGACCTTTATGCCTAAGCCAATCGTTGGTGACAACGGTTCAGGTATGCACGTACATATGTCAATCTCAAAAGACGGCGTAAACACATTCTCTGGTGATGAGTATGCTGGTCTATCTGAAACAGCATTGTATTTCATTGGTGGTATTATCAAGCATGCTCGTGCGTTGAATGCGATTACTAACCCATCAACGAACAGCTATAAGCGCTTAGTACCTCATTATGAAGCGCCTATTAAGCTTGCTTATTCAGCATCTAACCGTTCAGCATCTATCCGTATTCCACACGTAAGCAGCCCGAAAGCGGTACGTGTAGAAGCACGTTTCCCTGATCCAACGGCTAACCCATACTTAGCGTTTGCTGCACTATTGATGGCTGGCCTTGACGGTATCCAAAACAAAATGCATCCAGGCGAAGCTGCTGACAAAAACTTGTATGACTTGCCACCAGAAGAAGAAGCACAAATCCCAACGGTTGCAGAGAGCTTAGATGTTGCATTGCAAGCACTGCGTGACGATCATGACTTCTTATTAAAAGGTGATGTGTTCACTGAAGACATGTTAGAAGCGTTTATCGCTTTGAAAGAAGAAGAAGTACAACGTCTGAACGTAACTGTACACCCTGTTGAGTTTGATATGTACTACAGCTGCTAATTAGTCGCTAAAGCACTCAGTTATTTTGAGTCGAAAAAACCAGCTAAGTTATTCTTAGCTGGTTTTTTTATGCGTATTAATAAAGTGTATCAGTCCAGTTGTCGAATTTTCTTTGAAATCGATACTGATT
The DNA here is from genome assembly GCF_030407795.1 of Psychrobacter sp. APC 3279. Lineage (NCBI taxonomy): Bacteria > Pseudomonadati > Pseudomonadota > Gammaproteobacteria > Moraxellales > Moraxellaceae > Psychrobacter > Psychrobacter sp. APC 3279. The sequence goes on from NZ_JASDCR010000010.1 coordinate 24,584, forward strand.
TCATGTCAAAACTCACGCATAATAGTTTGATAAAATTATATTAATAGTAGACACTATCTAGGTTGATGGATTATGACTTTATTAGCAAAACCGAGTTTCTTGAAGAGTAGGATTAGAGTTGGGTTATGGACTACGGTTGCTCTCGCTAGTCTTTGTACATCTCTCACGAATGCTGCACTTATTTATAAAGTGGTTGATGAGCAAACCGGTCAAGTCACCTTTACTGACCGTCCACAGGATTATGAGCAGCAGGCTGGTAAACAAGTCAGTCAAACGGCTATTACGACGGGTAAGGAGACGAGCAGGTCAACTAGTCTGAATACGACAACCAATTCTAATACAAGTCGCCAATCATCAAGTGCATCTCAGATAGCGACTACTACTGAGTCGCCTGCGATAAATACTAAGGTGACCACGCCAGTAAACTATCAGTTAGTAATTACTGAACCTAGCGAAGAGAGAGCTTATCGTCGTCCAGTACAGAATATCGATGTCAATGTGCAGATTAAGCCTGCGTTACAGGCAGGTGATAGTGCCCGTATTTATTTTGATGATAAAGAGGTTGCACAAGGTTTAAGTGCATCTATTGCTACTGTTGATGTTTTGCCAGGTGCTCATACAATCAAGGCGGTTGTACAAAGCGAAACTGGCCAAACACTTGAGCAAATCACACGTACTGTATACGTGATTCAAAATACAACCACATTGCAAGACAAGAAAAGAAAGGCAGCGCAGCTGTTGGCTTATCAAAAGTTAGCTTGGTATCAAAAATTGATGCTAAAACTGCGTCAACAGGAAGTTGCTCAGTCACAATAATGGTTTCAATAATGATTGAATATAAAGGCAAGCACCGTTAACGATGCTTGCCTTTTTTAATGTAAATCACTTATTTTATTTAACTATAAGCTGTTTTATTTAGTTAACTCGATAGTACCGTTAGCAGTCACCGAAATAGTGCTATTGCCAGACTCAAAGCTTTGGCTTGGTACTGACTCATCTGCCATTCCTGATTTCATGCTCATAGCGCTATACATCGGACGTGGGTAGTTGCTACCTGTGTTTAGGTTAACATTGACGACGCGATAGCCACGAGCATCCCACGCGCGGGTAAGGCTCTTAGCTTGCTGCTGAAAAGCGCGAGAGGCTTCGGTCATTAATTTTTGCTCTAGAGCATCCTTTTTGGTATCTGATACGCCAAAATTAAGATTGTCCATCACCAAGGTTTCTTGCAAATCAGCAATTAGTTGGCTAGTCGCTGAAAAGTCTGTACTTTTTAAGTCTATGTTTGCTTGACCTGTCCAGCCAATGATTTTATCGTTTTTGTCGTAGCGTGGATAGGTGCGCTGTTGCCCTGTGCTCACGGTCACGCTAGGGTAGCGCTTGGCGATTTTCATGGCATTGTTGATTGAAGTATTGAGCATTGTAGCTAAAGTCTTAGAGTCAGTTGCTTGTGCTTTTTTGTACAAGCTGGCGCGTACTTCGTCGTTCTGAATCTCTTCTTTTATTTCTGTCTGAAACGTTAGTTGATCATAGCCTGTTGGCTCTGCATGGGCGCTACCCATCATCGCTGTCATGAGACAAACCGTACCAGAAGCTAGTGCTGCTTTATTCAATAAAGTATTTTTCATTATTATCTCCTAATTTGATTCTAATAATATATAAATGACAATTATCAACGCTCATTTATACACGAAAAGTTGTCCCTATTGTTCTCTAGAAATCGACATGGGTACAACTTCATTCACTAAAATAGCAAAATTCATATAAGTTGCTGTGAGAATTTTGTGACCTAAGTTGCTGATATAATTTGTGCTCATATATTGCTGGCATGAGCTAATGAACTAAATGACAGTGTTATTTAGGGTCTAAAGCAAACAGTTTTAAGATAGGGGTTGTAAAATTAAAAATTTCTTGTATAATTTGCGACTGGTGGCTCCATTGGTAGCCTCGCAACATTGTTCTATGAATCCCGCCAGGACCGGAAGGTAGCAACGGTAATAGTTATAGTGTGTGCCGAGGATGTGCTGATGGAGTCGCTTTTTTTTGCCTAAAATTTGATAACTATATTAATAAAGCACAAAAGACATACTTGTAATGTATTAAGCCCTTCATTGTAAAGGGCTTTTTTTTGTCAAAATTTTGTCTGATGGTTATCTATTTGCTTATTTAATTTCGATTTAGTTCCCTGTTCGATTTCCTTTGTAGTTCCGATCTAGTTCTGAGGTTTTATTGATTAATATGAGTTAAAATACAATGTATTAACTTTTTATTAACATTCTAGACACCTTGGAGTTTGATTATGAAGATGTTTGTTTGGCTATTCATTGCATTTGTGGTGTTGGTGGTTGTGTTTGGGGTATCCATTTTTAATAGATTGGTACGCGCACGTAACCAAGCAAAGAATGGCTTTGCTCAAATAGATGTGCAACTAAAGCGTCGTCATGATCTGATTCCAAACTTGGTCGAAACCGCTAAGCGTTATTTGAGTCATGAAGAAGAAACCCTCACTCGCGTCATTAGTGCGCGCAATCACGCCCAAGATCTACAGGACTCTAATAAGCATCAGCCAGACTCGCTAGAGCATATGGCACTATTTGCAAAAGCAGAAGGTATGTTGTCCAAAGCGTTGAGTCAATTTTCCGCTGTCGTCGAAGCTTACCCAGAGCTCAAAGCCGATAGTATGATCAAGGAGCTCATGGATGAGTTAACCAATACGGAAAATCGCATCGGGTTTGCGCGTCAGCATTATAATGACAGCGTGATGTTTTATAATAACGATCGCGAAGTATTTCCCAATAACCTCGTCAGTACGACCTTTGGCTTTCGTCCACTCAGTCCGTTGGTATTTGAAGATAGAGAAGCGATTGCTCAGGCACCGATTGTCAATATGGGCTAAGGTTTAGATAATTTTGGCAAACTCTAGGCAGCCTAATCTGATGGATTTTTTTGGTGAACAGCGGATACGTACGCGGCGCAGTCTATTACTTTATGGACTGTTTTTCCTGATTGTACTTGCTCATATGGCAGTGGGACTGGCTGTCATGTCTATACTGCTGACAGTATTTACAGGCGGTATATACTACTGGGTATTGGTTCTGGTCATTGTCTTGACGTTAGGCAGTTTCGTTGGTGGTAGTTTTTTAGAGTATCGACGCCTGCGAGCAGGTGGCCGCGCTATTGCTCAGCGAGTAGGGGCGGTTAGGCTATTCATTGATAACAGCCAAGAAGCATGGGAGCACAGTCAAGGAGTCGCTCATCAACACGAAGCTGAAGAAAAGGTTCGCTATAGTTCACGTCATATAGCAGTACGTGACGAGCGCGATTTTCCGCCCGTTTATCGTCGCTACTATGAAATCGTTCAACAACTGGCCATTGCGGCAGGTTTGCAAACCCCTATTTTGTACGTGCTACCTGACGAGCAGGGTATCAATGGTTTCGTCGCTGGTCGCCATAGCTCAGATATGGTACTCGTCGTTACCCAAGGTGCGCTAGATAAACTGTCTGATGAGGCGCTATACGGACTCATTGGTCATGAATATGGTCATATATTGCACGGCGATGCTACGTTCAACTTACAGCTGATGGTAGTATTGGCAGGCTTGCAGATACTGTATGACTGGAGTGACCCAATATCCAATCATATCTCTAATCGTCTCTCTAATTATAATCACTTTGATAGCGATAGTATTTCCCAAAAGTCTCTATCACAAAGACAGGTTGATATGCTAGCACGCAATACAGAAGCGCAAACGGCCAATTTCACCACGCATAGTGAATGGGTCGCTTACTGGCAGCAGCAATCACAACAACAGCAGTCCTCAGCCAAGCGTCAGTCTAAATCGGTACAAATGCCACCTATCATAGATCGTCAAGCCCCGCGTAGTGTCTGGACATTGCTACTGCATGGTTTAAGCTTCTCTAGTATGGCAAGCGCGCAGTTGATTAAGCACAGTTTTAATCGTGAGCGCGAGCTACTTGCTGATGCCACTAGTGTTCAATTGACACGTACGCCTGCGATTATCGAAACCTTAAAAGCCATTCATCAAGACCCGCTCGGCTCGCGTTTGTCTGGCATCGCCGATATCAACGGACTCAGCCATTTTTTCTTTGCTAGTAGTGGGGCAGACTTAGGGGATGTGTCATGGTTTGCCACCCATCCAAGCTTGACTGAGCGTATGAGCGCTATTAATGCGGATGCTTATTATCAGTTTGCGGTACAAGTCGCCAAAGAAAAGCGAATAAATCAGCAAAAGGTCAAAGAAATATATAGGCAACGCCGCTTAGGTGATTGGGGAATAACGAAAGAAAATAGCCTAAGTGAAGATTTCCCAGAAAAAAACTTGCAGCAGTCGGCGTTACTTGGATCTCAAACATCTGCAACGATTGATACAGATGACACTAAACAGCCAAATGATAGAAAAGTTCTTGCTGAATCTATAGGCGACGGTCGTAATACGGATAGTAGCGAATCAGAGATTGATGACGGTTTAGAGTTTGCCATAGAAGCTGATGTGGTGGTCGATGGGCGGCTTCAAGTACAAGCCGAAGACGTTGGCGTTCATCAGCTATTAAAACCGTGGCAATCCAAACCTGACGCTGACCTACCAGAAAACACACTAATTGAAGTTAGCGATATTCAAAAGGTATCGCTACCTCAGTACATACTAAACCATAGTCATCATCCTTTAGGTGCGCTAGCATTAGTCGAAGCTGTCTTGTTTTGCCATCAGTATCAACCCTTATCAACAACTACCACTTATAGTTTGAATGATATTTGGAATGACGGCTTGTCTATTGAGGGTGGCACTATTGACCATGAGCAAATATTACCGCATAGGATAGATACTAAGCTGATGACAGTAGTAGCCAGTTTGGACAGGCGTTTGGACAGCGCTTTGATTGAGCTCGCCTTAAACCAATTGCGTCAACAGGATTTATCTGAACTATGTATCGAAGATCTAAAGCTTAAAAGTAAAGACGATCATAGTCACGACAGTCATCAGTACTATAAAAAACAAGAAAAATGCCGTACGATGTTGTTGCGTTATCAGCAGGGCATATTTAAGTTATTTAACCAACAGCTGACATCTGACTTAACCAAAAGCTTAGCTTCTGATTCGTCAGATAAAAATATAGCTAGTGATAACGCTCATGCGGTTGCGATTACTCTGAATAATTCATTAGCTTTAGCACATCAAAAATCGCCAATATTATCATTATGGCAAGCGTTACATTTGCAGCAGTTGCTACCGATATTGTCTAAAGTTTTACAAGATACAGACGCGCAGTCTCTATGGCCGCAAATACTAAAGACTGGTATGGAAGACGTAAGGGCGCAACTAGATCCTTCAAGTCAGGTGTTTACAGGACTTAGTAAATCAGAAGTATCAGTTGTTGTCTTATTGGCTTATCGACTATCAAAAGATGTCAAAGGCCAGATGATCTCAATGCATGACCGATCGCTATTGAGTGAAGGTAACGACAGTGTGGCGCATTATATTGTAGATTTGAGACGGCATGCGCGCTTGATTGATATTGATCTCGTGACAGTAAGTGATGTTAATTTGCAGTGGCTATTATTGACCGCACAGCATTTGAATAGCATTCAGTTATTGGCGATTGTTTCTGCGGTTCCTGTATCTGCCAATCACTATCTCAAGCGCTCGGTAGGTGCTCAGAATGCTGATAATTATCGAGAGAAGCAACAGGATGGTAGCCAAATAGATTATAATGAAAGCGAGATGAGCCAGCCGACTCATAATGAGTATCGACAATGGCTAAGTACGTTGCATACGGTGATGTTACACGATACGATAATCAGCCAAGATGAGTACGATTGTTTGCTGGCAATATCAGAGCGTTGGCTCGGTATTCGACAGCTGTTTTGACGGGTATGTATTTAGTATTTGATTTATAGTACGACGCATACTCAGTGAAAGCTGCCAAAACCATAAAAACATTTATAAATGATATAGACAAAATTAATAGGATAGTAGAGTCGAATGAGTGATACCCAAGACCCGCTAACTGTATTACAGCGCCGTGTGCAGCAACGCCAAATTCTAGCGATGATGGGTATCAATCAGTGGGTGCAGCCTGAGTCAAAAACCATCAATATGGCTGACATTGCGACAGCTTCGGTTGAGCCATTAAATGCTGACTCTACTGATATTGAGTCTAATAACAATGAAGTAGTGAGCGCTGGAATTGTAGACACAGTTGATCAACCGACTGATGGTCATGATATCAGTGATTATAACGCTAGCGACTATGTCACCGATGAGTATGAGCCTGATTTGCAAGCTACCACTGAACAGACGGCTAGTGAGCAAAGCCCTGTTACTTATAGTTTTGATTCCGTTGATTCAACTACGGTTAGCTCAAGTACTGGGTCTAACTATTATAACATCCCAAGTACTGCATCGAGTCAAACTGCTGTAACCTCTACGAATGCACCTATTGAGCAACCCCAATCTGCGCAGAGTAATTTTCCGCAAAGCGCTTTTCCGCAAAGTAATAATGATGACAGCATAAATGATGATAGCTTAAAAAAAGTAGCACCATTTGACCTGCAAGGTGGCCGCTATGGTGACTGGGTAATATTGGTTGATATCAAAGCGCTAAATAGTGACAGTCAAAAACTATGGCAAAACATCACTCAAGCGCTATCAATCACTTGCGAGACAACATCATTCCCGATTTGTGATGGCATGGATACTGCTGAGCTTGCCAATGCCAGTCTTGCAGGATATATTTTTCGAATTGGCCGAAGCGAAGAGATACAAGTTGCTGCACTGACCGTGCTACCTGATGGCCTCCAACATCCCAACCTGACTACTGTACCGACATTAGAAGAAATGCTCGCAGACAGTGATGCTAAACGTCAGCTGTGGAAGCAGATATCTCATTGATTTGTATGAAAACTAACATCGATACCAATGCCTTTATCAACGAACTGAAATAAAAAACATCCTTTTATTTCATCATACCTAGGACTGTGATTATGCCTACAACCCCAACGTCTACAGCAACTGCTACACCGCATCGCCTGCCAAATTTTTGTGCTGGACCTGCTACCATGCCAACAGCCGTATTAGCGCACGCGCAGAGCGAACTGCTTGATTGGCAAGGTCGCGGCCTATCGGTCATGGAAGTCAGTCATCGTAGCAAAGAGTATATGGCCATTACTGACAAAGCGGAAGCTAAGCTACGCACGCTTATGGAGATACCAGATAACTATAAAGTGCTATTTTTGCAAGGTGGCGCAAGTTTGCAGTTTTCTGCGATTCCGTTGAATCTGTTAAATGGCGGACGCGGTGACTATTTGACGACTGGTGCATGGTCAGGTAAAGCGATCAAAGAAGCTAAGCGCTATGAAGCATTGGGTTTGGGCGAAATTAACCTAGTTGCGACTGGTAAAGAGAATAACTTTACTGACGTACCAGCGCAAAGCGATTGGAATATCAGTGAAGACGCGGCTTACTTTCATTACTGTGCCAATGAGACAATTCATGGCCTACAGATATTTGAGCCACCACAAGTAGATGCACCAATCATTGCTGATATGTCATCTTGTATCTTGTCGCAGCCGATAGATGTGTCTAAATTTGGCATGATCTACGCGGGCGCACAGAAAAATATCGGTCCTGCAGGTCTGGTAATTGTCATTATCCGTGAGGATTTGATGGGGCAGGCAAGTGAATGGTGTCCTATGCTGCTGAACTATGAGCATCAAGCTGACAAAGAGTCTATGTCTAACACGCCAGCGACGTACTCTTGGTACTTAGCTGGGCTAGTGTTTGATTGGTTGGAAGAGCAGGGCGGTGTGGCTGCTATCGGTAAAATCAATCAGCAAAAAGCTGACTTACTTTATAAGACAATCGATGAGAGCAGTTTTTATAATAATCCAGTAGATTCTAAATATCGTTCTATCATGAATGTGCCGTTTACTTTAGCAGACAGCAGCCTCGATAAAGTATTCCTAGAAGAGTCAGAAAAAGCTGGCTTGTTAAATCTAAAAGGTCATCGTGACGTAGGCGGTATGCGAGCCAGTATCTACAATGCCGTGCCACTTGAGTGGGTACAGCAGTTGGTTGATTTTATGATTGCTTTTGAAAAAAAGCACGCCTAAGCAAGATAATAACTGCTAACGTATAAAGTCTTCATACATAAACTGCACGTTAAGAAAGGCGCAACTGATCATGGTTGCGCCTTTTTTATATTTATAAACAAACAGTTTGGTCATGCTAGCACGTAGTAATAATGGTTTGTCGTGGATATCGCTTAATGCTATCACCATTAAGTCATATCCACGGCAAACCATTAGGTTAAAAAACCTAAGTTTGTTATGATAAAATTTTGCTATAACGCTGTTTTACTGTCAGGCTTTACGTTTTGATATTTATATTGGTTAGCATAGAGGTTTGTTATAACGTCATGATAATAAAAAACGCCCTGTTAAAAGCCATGTTGCTAACCATCACCGTCAGTTGGATACCGAGCAGTATCGCTGCACCTATCACGACGACCGCGCTTGGTCACAATAGCCCCACTGAGTACATCGATGCACCTTACTTACCTTATGCCAATCCAAAAGCGCCATCAGGGGGCACGCTTTCTCTAGATGCTCGCGGTACGTTTAATAACGCCAATAAATGGATGACCACGGGTGTCGCGATGATTGGCACAGACTATCTGTATGATACTTTAATGACTGGCTCATTGAATGAAGCTTTTACCATGTATCCGCAGCTGGCAAGTAAAGTGACATATGATCCAGATGATACGAGCTGGATTATTTATCATCTCAATCCTAATGCTCGTTTTTGGGATGGGTCGGGTGTGACCAGTCACGATGTAAAAGCGACTTTTGAGGCGATATTGAACAAAGGCCCCATGTATATTCGCAGTTATCTAAGTGATATCAAAGACATTCAAATCATTAATGACCAACAAGTAAAGTTTGTCTTTGCATCTGCTGAAAACAAAGAGATTTTACTGACTGTTGGACAGTTTCCTATATTTGCCAAGTCTTCCATTGACACCGATTTTGAGAAAATCAGTCTGTCACCATTGATGGGTAGTGGTCCTTATAAATTGGGTCGCGTCGATGCGGGGCGTTCGGTAAGTTATATACGTGATCCCAATTATTGGGGTCGTGATTTGATGGTCAATCGTGGCCGCTACAACTTTGATATGATCAAGTTTGTTTATTATCAAAGTGATGAGATTGCCTTTGAAGGTTTTAAATCTGGTCAATACCGCTTTCGCCCCGAAAATAAAGCATCGAACTGGGTAACTGGGTATAATTTCCCCGCAGTGAAAGCAGGGCTTATCCAAAAAGAGACGATAACCAGTCAAAACCCAGTACCGATGCAAGCATTGGTGATGAATATGCGTCGCCCAATTTTTCAAGATATCAAAGTTCGCCAAGCACTGACGGCTGCTTATGATTTTGAATGGATGAATAAAACCCTATTTCACGGGCAGTACGAGCGTTTGCAAAGCTTCTTCCATGGCTCAGAGCTTGCTGCAACGGGTACGCCATCTGATGCAGAGATGCAGGTATTGACACCGTTATTGTCTGAGCTCGAACCGACACAGCGTAAAGCAACATTAGCAGAATGGCAGCTACCCACCAGTGATGGGAACGGCTTTAATCGTCAAGGGTTATTAGAAGCGCGCCAGCTTCTATTAGAGGCTGGGTTTTATTATGAGGATATGAAATTATATCAACCTGATGGGTCGCTTGCTCAGATTGAGATTTTGATGACAGGCGAGACCATGGGCCGTGTCTTGTTACCTTACATTCGCAATCTAAAACGCTTGGGATTTGATGCAACCTTGCGCCAAGTCGATGGGCCGCAATATTATGAGCGTATGCGCCGTTTTGACTATGACATGGTCGTGGACGTATTTGCTCAAAGCCTATCTCCTGGTGCTGAGCAAGCGGCATTTTGGGGTAGCGCTGCTGCTGACGAGCCGGGTAATCATAACAGCGCTGGTATCAAGAATGCAGCCGTCGATAAGGTCGTTGCTGCCCTTGGTAATGCTAAAAATCGTGACGAGATTGTACTGTATACACAGGTGCTAGACCGGTTGTTGCGCGCAGGTCATTATGTTGTACCGCTATACGGCAAGTCTGGCACCAATGTCGCTTACTGGGATCAGTATCGCCATACCGAAAAACTACCGACTAATGCTGTTGGTATTGATTATTGGTGGGTCGATAAAGAGGCAGAAGGGCGTATCAATAAGTATTTAAAGCAGTAGACAGTTTTTATTATAAAGTTTGACCCTGTAACAACGGACAGCTGAGCCTATATGCTGTTGCTATCAAATATATGCTGTTGCTATCAAATAACAGTTAGATTAAATAATTTAAAATAACACGTAACAAAAATAACTACCGGTAAGGATTTAACATGAGTATCCGTATTCACCCAATCAAAGCATTTAGCGATAACTATATCTGGACATTGATTAATGAAAATAATAAGCAGGCGATTGTCATTGATCCAGGTCAAGCCCAGCCGGTCATTGATTATCTAGAGACGCATGAGCTTGAGCTAACATCGATTTGGACGACTCACCATCATCATGATCATATCGGCGGCGTCGCAGAGTTACAGGAGTCGTATCCGATGACTCATCTGGTTGCGCATAGTGAGCATGGCGTCGATGAAGACCAAACTATCAAAGATGGTAGCACGGTAAGCGCATGGGGCTGCTCTGCGCAAGTCTGGGATGTGTCAGGGCACACCGCTAGCCATATGGCCTATATATTAGATATCGATGGGCAAAAGCATTGCTTCTGCGGTGATACGTTATTTAGTGCAGGTTGCGGGCGTGTTTTTACTGGTACGATTGAGCAACTGCATGAGAGCTTTAAGCGTTTGAACGGCTTGCCTCATGAGGCGCTAATGTATCCGGCGCATGAATATACGGCCAGTAACCTGCGTTTTGGCCTGTCTATTGAACCTGACAGTGATGCGATGCAGCAAGCCTTAGCACGAGCAGAAGCTCAAACTGAGCAAGGCATGGCAACGCTACCAGTGACACTAGAGCATGAGCGCGCGGTAAATGTGTTTTTACGTACACAAGAGCCAAGTGTAATCGCAGGAGTGAAATCCAAAATGCCTATCGATGATGAGAAGTCATTGACGGTATTTGCAGCGTTACGTGAGCTGAAAAACAACTTTTAAAGCAAGTTTTTAACAAATAGTTTGCTTTTAAGCACCTATTTAATATATCACAATTCGCTGCTGAACGTCATTGCCCTCTCTCTTTATTTAGGAAGTCGCCATTATGGGTCGTTATATCTTAAAAAGACTACTACTGATATTGCCGACACTATTTTTGATATTGCTTGCCAACTTTGTGATCGTACAGGCGGCACCAGGCGGGCCTGTTGAGCAGCAGATGGCACTTATCGAACAGGGCGCAAAAGACAATGCGCTTGGCGGTAATATTGGTGCGGGCAGTGCAGGTGGCAACGACAGTACTTATCAAGGCACGCGTGGTCTCTCTGAGGAGATGGTCGCCGCAATCAATGCCCAATATGGCTTTGATGAATCTGCCCCAGAGCGATTTTGGCTCATGTTAAAGAACTACGCTCAGCTAGATTTTGGTGAGTCGTTTTTTAAAGGGCAATCGGTGACCGACCTTATTATAGAGAAGTTACCAGTCTCGATATCGCTTGGACTGTGGAGTACGCTGCTCATCTATATGATAGCTATTCCATTGGGGGTGTATAAAGCGATGCATCATGGCTCAGGCATTGATAAAGCCACGGCTATGCTGCTGGCGATCGGACATGCGATACCTGTGTTTGTCTTTGCAGTGATTTTACTGGTTTTCTTTGCAGGTGGCAGCTACTGGAATATCTTTCCATTACAGGGACTGACGTCCGAAAATTTTGATCAGCTAAGCGCACTTGGTAAAGTAAAAGATTATTTTTGGCATTTGGCGTTACCTTTACTGGCAAGTACTGTAGGCGGTTTTGCAGGTTTGACCTATCTGACTAAATTCAGCTTTTTAGAGGAACTGGGCAAGCAGTATGTACTGACCGCTCGTGCTAAAGGCATAGATGAGCGTCAAGTGCTATACGGCCATGTGTTTCGCAATGCGATGTTGATTATCATTGCAGGTATTCCAGCTGCTATCGTTGGTATCTTCTTTGCGGGTAATTTTTTGATTGAGATTATCTTTAAACTAGATGGCTTGGGCTTGTTAGGGTTTGAAGCCATTCAACAACGCGATTATCCAGTGATATTTGGCACGCTATTTATCTTTACCTTAGTGGGGCTGCTACTGCAATTAATCAGTGATTTGAGTTATCACTTAATTGATCCTCGTATTGATTTTGAGGGCCGCTAATGTCAAATAATCAATCTTCATCAAAAAGCAGTCCTATTAATAGCGAACCAGATAAAGCGCCAATGCCTGAGCAGCTATCTACCACAAGAAAGCAACGCTTGAACCCTATATGGCAGGCGCGTCTAAATCGCTTTCGCCAAAATCGTCTTGGGGTGATATCACTATTTGTTTTCGCAGTGATATTTGTCATCTGCATGGCGGCCAATGTTATTGCTAATGACAAACCATTACTAGTGCAGTATCAAGGCGACTATTATTTTCCGGTATTAAAGGCCTATCCTGAAACGACGTTTGGTGGTGTATTTGAGACCGAAACCAATTATAAAGACCCTGCAGTGCAGTCGCTGATTGATGAGCAAGGGTTTTATATGATGCCGCCTATCCCGTTTGCCGATCAGACGCCCAACGTCGAGCTTGGTCTACCTTATCCAGCAGCACCCAATGCTCAGAACTGGCTTGGTACTGATGATATGGGACGTGATGTGCTGGCACGGATACTTTATGGTATGCGAGTGTCGTTACTGTTTGGTTTGGCCTTGACGCTTGCGGGCGCACTGATTGGGATTATCGTTGGTGCGGTACAAGGCTATCATGGTGGCTGGGTAGATCTGGCAGGGCAGCGATTTATGGAAGTATGGGGCGGTATGCCTCAGCTGTTTATGATTATTATTTTGGTCAGTTTGTTTAGTCCTAGCATTATTATGCTGTTCGCCATGATGCTACTGTTCGGTTGGATGGGTTTGGTCGGTTTGGTACGGGCAGAGTTTTTGCGAGCCCGTAACTTTGACTATGTGCGAGCTGCACGCAATTTAGGCGTTTCGGACAGCCAAATCATGATCAGACATATCTTACCCAATGCGTTAGCTTCTAGTTTGTCGCAGTTGCCATTTATTCTAACGGCCAATATTATCGCTTTGACTGCGCTGGATTTCTTGGGATATGGATTGCCACCTGGCTCGCCGTCTCTTGGTGAGCTAATGGTACAAGGTAAAAATAACCTCGATGCACCTTGGCTTGCTTTGTCAGGATTCTTTAGTTTGACCTTTATTTTGTCATTGCTCATCTTCGTTGGCGAAGCGCTGCGTGATGCATTTGATCCGAGGCGTTCTTAATATGACTAAAAATATTATCGCCACCGAGCAAAACAACGCACCAAATGAAATCCCTAATCGTGCACAAGATAAACTTATGCTAACCGTAGATAAGCTTACTATCACAACTGCTACAGGTGTCCAGCTAGTCGATGCGCTTTTTTATCAGCTAAGACAAGGGCAGACCTTGGCCATCGTTGGTGAGTCAGGCTCTGGTAAATCAATTGCCAGTCTTGCGCTACTAGGTTTGTTACCAGATAGTTTAACGATTACTGGTGAGGTGCAGCTTGCAAGTACAACAGGCATGTCGACCTTGCCCATAGCGAATGATAAGGCGCGTAATGCCGCACTACGGTCTATTCGTGGACAGCGTATCGGTATGGTGTTTCAGGAGCCGATGACCGCATTAAATCCGTTGCATACGGTTGCGCAACAAATTGCTGAATCGTTGCGTTTAAGCGGCGTACCTAAGAAGCAATGGCGAGACACTAGCATCGCTTTGCTAAATGATGTCAATATTGCAGATCCTGCTGACAAATTGAATCGTTACCCACATGAGTTATCAGGTGGTCAGCGCCAGCGAGTGATGATTGCCATGGCATTGGCTCAGCAGCCTGATATTCTAATTGCTGATGAGCCAACGACTGCGCTCGATGTGACATTGCAGCATGAGATTTTGATGCTACTAGATGATCTCAAACGCAAGCACAATATGGCGATGATATTAATCAGTCATGATCTCAATATGGTCAGGCGCTATAGTGATGAGGTCATCGTTATGCGCCAAGGTCAAACGATTGAACAGGGTAAAACGTCTGTGGTATTTGATCAGCCTAAGGCCGATTATACTCGCACACTTATCAAGCAAGACTTTGGGCAAGCATTAACTATAAAAGACGATAATGCAGATAAACAATCAAGCGTACTAGAAGTGAAACGCCTTAACGTACAGTTCCCAATTGAAAAAGGTCTGTTTGGTGGTACCAAGCGCTGGTTTGATGCGGTCAAAGATGTCGATATGGCACTGCAGAAAGGTCAGGCATTGGGTATCGTCGGTGAGTCTGGCTCTGGTAAAACCACCATTGCATTGGCACTTAGTCAACTACTGAGCAACCAAGCACGTGTGAATGAGCAGATAGCCGTCAATGATCAAGATATCTCAGCATTATCCAAAAAAGCGCTACGTAACTTCCGCTCGCAGATACAGATGGTATTTCAAGATCCATTTGCCAGTATTAATCCGCGTATGACGGTCATGCAAATCGTGGAAGAAGGATTGTTAGTACAAGGCGTGGATAAAGTCGCCCGTCAGCAAGCGGTGCTAGATAGTCTTGCTACGGTACATTTGCCTTTATCATTTGCGCAGCGTTATCCTCATGAGCTGTCAGGTGGCCAGCGTCAACGCGTGGCACTGGCGCGTGCCCTCATTATGAAACCAAGCTTACTTATATTGGATGAGCCGACCTCCGCGCTCGATAGCACCACACAGGTCACAGTAGTTAGTTTATTACGTGAAATTCAAGAAAGACTGCGAATCAGCTATGTCTTTATCAGTCATGATCTCAAGGTAGTACGTGCACTGTGTCAGCATATCATGGTATTAAAACAAGGAGTGTGTGTGGAATCTGGACGTACCGAAGATCTTTTCAATCACCCACAACATATTTATACTCAGCAACTGTTAAAGACAAGTACTGACTAGTTTAATCGACTTACTGTAGCCACTTAAATTGATCAATCAAATCAAGCGACTAAAATAAGCGGCTTGGTATAAAATTGACACATTGCAGTTCATAATAATAGCGACATATTGAAAAGAGCAGTGGTACAATAATTTTAGAGAGCTGCCCATTTTATAATGCTGTGATGCGTATCTTTATACATTCTGGCGCTCGTAAATTAGTAATATTTAACTGGCTGTCCAAAACGGTCTTTATTGCCGTTAAAACCATCATTAAAAAGGATTTTTGTGCCCATGAAAACACAAAACAGTATTACTAAATTGGTAAAGAACAACAGCTTGCAGCATGCTGGTTATTTGGCTGTGGCTAAGACTCGAGCAAAGGTATTAAAAGCAGTATCTTATGTGATACCTATCAGAAGACCAATGCTCTTTGTCGGTGAGACTGCCTGTGATGAGCTGTGCGATATGCTGATCAATGAAGGCAATACCAATGTGTTTATCGTCACGGATACAGTGCTCAACAAACTGGGCATACCTGCGAAAGTCACTGATTATCTAGATGCGAAAAATATCAGTTATCACATCTATGACGGTATTACACCAGACCCTACTTTTAAAGTAGTTGAAGAAGGGCTCCGTCAATCTATAGAGGCCAATTGTGACTCTATCGTAGCCATTGGCGGCGGCTCAGTGATCGATGCGGCCAAAATGATAGCCATGTCTCAAGGCAACAAGTGCAAGCCCAAACAGCTAATCGGTATTCTTAAAGCAAGAAAGCCTGCGACGCCTTTATACTGCGTACCAACGACGGCTGGCACAGGTTCAGAAGCGACACTTGGTGCAGTAGTGTCTGATGACAAAACGCATCAAAAAGCATTGTCTATCGATCCAAGAATGGTACCGCTAGCCGCAGCGATTGACCCAGTTATCATGAAAGGCATGCCAGCCCATATCACAGCAGATACTGGTATTGATGTATTGACCCATGCACTAGAAGCATGGATGAGTGCCAATGCCAGCGTAGAGACAGATTACTATGCAGCCTCTGCCGTAAAATCTGTCATGCATTATCTACCACTAGCTTATAAAGACGGTGGCAATCTAAAAGCAAGAGAAGAGATGGGTATCGCTGCTCATTATGGCGGGATTGCTTTTAATAAAGCAGGTTTGGGTTATGTGCATGCTATCGCGCATCAGTTAGGCGCTTACTATAGTATTCCTCATGGTCGTGCTAATGCCATCGTGTTGCCTTATGTGCTCGACGTCAATCGTAAAGCGAGCAAAAAGAGACTGGCTGCATTGGCGAAAAGAACCGGTATGGTACAGGATGGTCAAGCAGCTAATGGCGATAGTGAGATAGCAGATCACCTTATTACGCAAGTCAGAGACTTGATTGCAGATCTAAACATTGATCCGACTGTCAATGGTATGCAAACCAGCGACTTTAATGATATTGCAAAGGCAGCTGCAAAAGAAGTCAGTGACACCTATGCCGTGCCCACCTATCTATCAGCATCTGAAATCAAAGAAATTCTAACGAAAATTAAGCAGGCTAGTGACGAACGTGCTGATAGTAATAATGAAACAGCGTCATAGTTTTTGATGGGGCTAGTGATATTAAAATAAAAAAGTCTATTACTCTTTGGAGGATAGGCTTTTTTAATGCATTGATATAATAAAGTTTCCGTCTTATTTTCATAGTTAATTCATACTAAAATATATAATCGTTATCAAACAACCGTTTAATTTATCTTGTGATAGCACCCAGTTGATAAAAAATATCTTAATAAACTGTAAATATATAACAGTATAGGAATGTTTCAGTGATACAAAAGCGTTAGGATATTTAAAGGACATTACGCTTAGGAGATTTTTATGAATCGCATATTACCATCTAAAATTATAGGGTTAGTTATCATAGCGAGTAGTGCGATTTACGCAGGCTGCGCATCAACTGAAAACAGCTCTACTATACAGAACACAACTGCCGCTAACCCATATGCACCGACTACACCAGGATTGGCAGTAGCCACAGTAGCGGGTGGGTGTTTTTGGTGTGTTGAAGCAGGTTATGAAAAAATCCCTGGCGTGGTAGAAGTAGTGTCTGGCTATACGGGTGGCACCGCTGAGAACCCAACCTACAAGCAAGTGTCGGCAGGTGGTACTGGGCATACAGAAGCGGCGCAGGTGTATTATGATCCTAAGAAGATTACTTACAACGGCATAGTACAGGCGTTATGGAGAATTGCTGATCCTACTGATGATAAAGGGCAGTATGTTGATCGCGGCACACAGTACCGTCCCGCTATTTTTTATAACAACGCGCAAGAAAAGCAAATCGCAGAAGCGGCTAAGCAGTCACTGCAAGCCTCTGGTGTATATGATAAACCAGTAGTGATTGAGATTGTTCCTGCTAGCACTTTTTATCCTGCTGAAGAGTATCATCAAGATTATTATAAAAAGAACCCACTACGCTATAAAGCTTATACCTTCAATTCTGGTCGCTATCAATTTATCGAGAGTGTCTATGGTAAAAACTACGAGCTTGATTTTAGTAAGTTTACGCCCGAAGCAGATAGCACGCAGCCAGCGATGTCAAATAATACCTCGGATAGCAAAGGTTTTAACCCAGATACATTCGTAAAACCTTCACAAGATGCGCTAAAGAAATCCCTTACTGATATTCAGTATAAAGTCACCCAAAAAGAAGGTACTGAGCGCGCCTTTGATAATGAGTACTGGGATAACAAAGAGCCTGGATTATATGTAGACGTCGTATCTGGTGAGCCACTGTATTCTTCGCGTGATAAATATAAATCTGGTACGGGCTGGCCGAGCTTTACTCGCCCATTGGATACGAGCTTAGTGGTTGAAAAGCCAGATCGAGGGATATTTGGAACCCGTACTGAAATTCGTAGCCGTTACGCGGACTCACACGTGGGCCATGTGTTTGATGACGGTCCAGCACCGACTGGCAAGCGCTATTGCATGAATTCAGCAGCGCTTCGCTTTATTCCGCTTGCAGATATGGAAGCTGAAGGTTATGGCAATTGGATCGATGATGTAAAATCAGTTGGTTAGTACTATTTTTTTATCGCTCGGCCAAAGAAAAAGGACGCATCATATGCGTCCTTTTTCTTTGTGTGTTATTTATAACAGCCTAATCAATTAACAGCGACTTAAAATGCTGGTTGACGTTTAGGTACCGCACCCAAAAATTCATTACGTACTTGATTATTGTGTTGATATTCGCCAAGCATCGCGGTACTACGCGTAGTTGAATGCTGTTTGCTAACACCGCGCATCATCATACACATATGTGATGCATCCATAACGACTGCGACGCCGCGGCAGCCAGTAACATCCATAATGGTCTGCGCAATCTGCTCACTTAGGTTTTCTTGTATCTGCAAACGACGGGCAAACATATCAACAATACGGGCAAATTTTGACAGTCCTAGTACTTGGCCGTCAGGTAAGTAACCGATATGAGCGACACCATGGAACGGTAGCATATGATGCTCACACAGTGAATAAAACTCAATGTTCTGTACCAGTACCAGCTCGCGATTCGCTGATGGAAACACAGCATCATTGACCACTTCATCTATACTTTGATGATAGCCTTGGGTCAGATGGGCAAAGGCCTTTGCAGCACGTACAGGCGTATCTAGCAAACCCGGACGATCTAAGTCTTCGCCAGTTGAAGCAATCAATTGGCGATAAGATTCGGTACTTTCTTTATAATCTGGGGTTATGATGGGGGTGTTACTCATAAGTTTGGCAGCCATCCAAAATGTGGGTGTAGCTTAACGTTGAATCCTATCATGTGAGGATTCTTATAAAAATTGTGCAAGCTGGGAAGGGCTGTGATTATACTCGAAATCTGCTGAACTTCATACTGCTGTGGCTAGCAGTTGAGTCTTTAATCAATAAAGGGGTGGTTGGTACTTAATCGAAACGGTTGTAGTGTTAATATTCGAAGTGCAATTTTTCCCATAAAATAAGCAAACTACTCTAGTCTGAGTATTTTATCGTAAAACATTGATGCTAAAATGCAATCTAATAACTCACGAAAAACTCTCACTGTCGATACTACTTGAAGTGATAAACTGCTATTAGTCATTTCAACATTATTAGTTGTTTGTAGCAGTCAATCCAATAACAAGAACCAAATACAGTTTACGACTGTTTACTTAAATTAATTCGTGTATAATAACTCATCTTTTCATTTGTACTATTTAGTAGTCTCAATCTTCTAATTACTCTAAATAAATTCTTATTCTAAATCATCTCGATTGATTCAAAAGGAAAACTTATGCTACTGCAAGGACAACGATTTGTCGTAACTGGCATCGCAAGTAAACTCTCTATCGCTTGGGCTATCGCAGAAGCGCTGCACCGCGAAGGGGCTTCACTAATCCTGACTTACCCGAATGACAAAATCAAAAAACGCGTCGATATGGCCGCTGAAAAATTTGAAGCAGATTTGGTTCTAGAATGTGACGTAGCTTCTGATGAGTCAATTGCTGCGTGCTTTGAGCAAGTGACTGCCCATTGGGGTGATGGTATTGATGGTGTGGTACATGCCATTGGATTTGCACCGATGGATCAGTTAGATG
Source organism: Psychrobacter sp. APC 3279 (assembly GCF_030407795.1). NCBI lineage: Bacteria > Pseudomonadati > Pseudomonadota > Gammaproteobacteria > Moraxellales > Moraxellaceae > Psychrobacter > Psychrobacter sp. APC 3279. The sequence goes on from NZ_JASDCR010000010.1 coordinate 44,359, forward strand.
GCGATTTTGTCAATGCCACGACTCGTGAAGGCAGTCATATCGCGCATGATATCTCTAGCTATAGCTTCGTTGCATTGGCTAAAGCGGCTCGTGAGTTACTAGCGATGCGCCATGGTTCTATGTTGACATTGACCTATGAAGGCAGCATTTCAGTATTGCCAAACTACAATGTCATGGGTATGGCAAAAGCCAGTTTAGAAGCCAGCGTTCGTTATTTAGCAACGTCTATGGGCGGTGAAGGTATCCGTGTTAATGCGATATCTGCAGGTCCTATCCGCACGCTAGCGGCTAGCGGCATTAAATCTTTCCGTAAAATGCTCGATATTAGCGAAAAAATTGCGCCACTACAGCGCAACATCACACAGACAGAAGTAGGTAACGCCGCATTGTTCCTATTGTCGCCTTGGGCATCTGGTATCACAGGTGAGATTATGTTCGTTGATGCAGGCTTCAATACAGTAGCTATCAGTGAGCAGTTGATGATGCTTGATGAACCAGCACAGTAATTGTTATAGATGATTCGTTTGATAATAGAAAAGACAGCCAATTGGCTGTCTTTTCTAGTTATACTATGAGTCTTTTTGGCTACGTGCTTTTTTAGCAATGAGTCTTTTTGGCCACGTGCTCTTTTAGCAATGCGCCTTTTTAGCTACGTGCCTTTGGACGAGGGATATGATAACCAAGTTACCAAAGTGGATACTATGGGGCGGGGCAGTATTGGCATTTAGTGCTGGTTGCGTGAATACGACGGCGTTAATGGGGTTTGCCAATTTATCAGTGTCGCACGTAACGGGCAATGTAAGCTTGTTTGCAGCGGCTATCGCTCATTCAGACGCGCGTAGTATTTTATATATTGGTACTTTGTTGCTGTCCTTTTTGGCAGGGGCTATACTAAGCGGCTTTGTCATTGGGCAGACATCATTGAAACTCGGCCGTCGTTATGGGCGAGCGCTATATCTAGAAGCAGCATTACTTTTAGTTAGTTATTGGCTATATCAGCAGCATGATTACTTGGGGCAATTAGCAGCAGCAATGGCCTGCGGATTGCAAAACGCTATGGTGGCAACTTATAGTGGGGCGGTCATTCGTACCACTCACTTGACAGGGCTGACATCAGACATGGGTGCGGCAATTGGTAATTGGCTTGCTGGTCGTTCTATCAGTAAGCCAACCTTAGGGTTCCAAGCCATTATTTGGTATTGCTTTTGCGGTGGTAGCGCAGTAGGTGCTTTCTTGTTTGCAAAAGTCAGCTATGATGCTTTGTTTGTTCCCATCGCCATTGTGTCGACAGCAGCATTTGTGTACAACTATGTCTCAGATCATTTGCCAGAGGTGAGAGAACCAAAAAAAGATAGGCGCTTATCATAGTGATAAACGCCTATCTTTTTTGTTTGTACTAGATAAACATAATCTACTTAAAAATGAAGATAAATGTCATTGTTCATGAGATTTATTTTCTATCTTCTTCATGATCTTCATGTTCATGCATACCTTGCATCATATCTAATACAGAGTCGTCAGTACGCTGTTGATCTTTTTCGGCCAACCCATCTTGATTAATGTCTTTTGGTGCCATTTTGGTGGTTGCATCAATTTTATTTGCGTCTGTCATAAAGTTATTCCTTTTGTTTTTATTGATAATTTTCTATTCAACCTTCTGATTATGTGGTATCAATTTTTGCTTGTATAGCCCTAAATGATAAATGTTTAGAGGCTTTATGTAATTTTTATAAATCAGGGTCTGCATGAAAAGCAGTGAGAGAGCCATTGTCTAAAAATAAAATTAGTCGAAGGGTAACCGCTATTAACAAATCAAACAGATGAGCTAAAGAAACAAAATTAATCAGATTGTATTCATATATAAATTATTCTGATATGATATTTTCCCGCGTAATATTCGCTATATGAATATAATGATGTCATACAATAATTGTGTATTGCAATAATTTTTGACGTCATATTCCCTCTGGAGGCAATAAGGATAATTTATGTCAGAGAAAAAACTGGATAGCCATCTTCCTAATGATGGCAATGAATATTTATTTACAGATACATTCCCAAAGGGAACGGGAAAAGGGTTGATCGTGGTCGCCATCGCGGCAATCATTAGCTTTATTATTTATAGCGTATTACCATTTGAAGTTAGTGCAAATAAAGGGTTAGCGTTGTTATTCTTTATTGGCGTGCTATGGCTCACTGAGGCGATACACGTCACTATCACTGCGATTTTAGTGGTTGTAGTTGGTACTTTGGTTGGCATTCCTGATTTTAATGCTGAAGTCGGTCTGCAGAGCTTTGCCAGCCCCATTATTTATCTCTTCTTTGGTGGTTTTGCCTTGGCTGCCGCGTTACATGTACAAAAGCTCGATAGAAAAATCGCGTTAAAAATTCTATCGTTGTCGGGTGGTAAGCTCAGTACAGCAGTATTTTTGATATTTGGTGTGACTGCATTCTTGTCCATGTGGATATCGAATACAGCGACAACGGCAATGATGCTCCCATTGGCACTCGGTATTTTAACGCAAGTTGATAGTAAAGAAGATCGCGGTACTTTTGTGTTTGTACTGCTTGGTATTGCTTATTCAGCAAGTTTGGGTGGTTTGGGCACGATTGTCGGCTCGCCACCAAATGCCATTGCTGCAAAAGCATTGGATATCGCATTTGTTGATTGGATGAAGTTTGGTATCCCAATGATGCTGATACTATTACCAGTACTGTTGGGTGCGATGTATTTGTATCTAAAGCCGAACCTAAACCGTACTATGCAGCTAGAGCAAGATGAAATCATTCCTTGGACCAAAACCCGCCTATTAACAATTACTGTTTTCATTGTCACGGCAGCTAGCTGGATGTTGTCTAAACAAATTGGGGCTGCAGTTGGTATCGAAGATACAGATGCCGTTGTCGCGTTGCTTGCAGCAGTGGCGGTCGTGAGCTTGGGTCTAGTTTCTTGGAAACAGGTATCAGACAACACGGATTGGGGCGTGCTCATGTTATTTGGTGGCGGTATTGCGCTATCAAATATCTTAAAAGTATCAGGTGCGTCATTAGTGTTAGGCGAGACGGTTGCTAATGGCTTACAAACAGCGCCACTATTGGTGGTGATGCTTGCAATCTCAGCCTTTATTATTTTCTTGACAGAGTTTGCATCAAATACGGCTTCAGCAGCGCTCTTAGTACCTGTGTTTGTGGCAATTGCCGAGCATATGGGTATACCGAGTGAGGTCTTAGTACTTATTATTGGTATCGGTGCGTCTTGTGCGTTTATGCTACCAGTTGCCACACCGCCAAATGCTATTGTGTTTGGTACAGGTTTGATCAAGCAAACAGAAATGATACGTACAGGTGTCATCCTTAATATTGTTTCTACTATCATCATTGGGTGTTGGGCATACTTTTTCTTGTTGTAGTTAAATAGCTCATGTAGACATAGTCATATGTAAAAATGCTAAAAACCCCAATGTTCAAGACAAATTGAACGTTGGGGTTTTTTATGGCCTATCATACGAGCTAGCGGTATAGAATGTTTATTATTAACGTCATCTTATTAAATGGATTTGATCACATGACACAGTATTTATTAAAAGCAATTAGTCTAATAGTACTAGGCGCAATTGCCGTGGTAATGGTATTTATAGCAAAATACTGGGCACCTGATCGTACCATCGCTGAGCTAAAAAAATGGCAACTACCCAACAGCGAATTTATAAACATACAAGGTATGCAAGCGCATGTATCGCAGTCAGCTAATTGTCATGTAAATCGTGGCAATACAGCTGAAAAAGATCAACCTGAAACAATCGTTTTATTGCATGGTACATCGGCAAGTTTGCATACATGGGAGGGCTGGACCAAGGCGCTGTCTGATCAATACTGTGTCGTGAGCATGGATTTGCCAGGGTTTGGTTTGACAGGTCCTTATGTGGACGAGAGCACGCAATATAGCAGCGAAAATTACGCGGCGTTTGTTATTGAAGTACTCAATCATTTGAAGCTGGACCGCGTCACGCTAGCCGGTAACTCATTAGGAGGCAAGGTAGCGTGGCGTACCGCAGCTTTGTATCCTGAGCGTGTCAATCGATTGATACTGGTAGACTCAGTTGGTTATCCAGCAACACCCAAACATGTCCCTATTGGTTTTAAACTTGCTAAATATCCAATGATGTCACCAATTTTAAATCGTATCCTACCCAGAAGTGTCGTCGAAAAAAGCGTTTTAAGTGTGTATGCAGACAATAGCAAAGTAAACGATGCCTTGGTTAATAGATACTATGAATTGACCTTGCGCCAAGGTAATCGGCAGGCTTTGAGTCGTCGCCTAAATGAGAGCGATGATGCCAGTGTCCAAGCGCAAATAAAGCAGCTGGACATACCGACTTTAATCTTATGGGGTGCAAAAGATGATCTTATTCCTGTAGAAAACGCCGCGTTATTTCATAGAGATATACGTAATAGTCAGCTTAAGGTATTTGATGACTTAGGTCATGTACCGCACGAAGAAGATCCGTTAGCAACCGTTGACGTTGTAAAGCAGTTTTTGATTAGTGAGTCAGGAAATGGATAACTTAGAAAAGAAACAGATAACAACCATCGCTGCGATTTCAGATATTCATAGTAATGTCTACGCCCTTGAAGCTGTACTTGCCGATATAAGATATCGAGATGTTGATCAGATTGTCAATCTTGGTGATATTTTGTACGGGCCAATAGCGCCTTATGCTACCTATGAGCTATTAATAGCAAATCGAGATGATATTATTACTATTAGAGGCAATCAGGATAGGCAGATTTATGAAGCCACTACGGCAGAAATTGCTAATAATCCAACCATGGGTTTTATTATCAAAGATCTCTCTAAAAAAGCGATTGAATGGATGCGGTCTTTGCCATTTGATTTTCATGTAAGTCAGGATGTATACCTCTGCCATGGCTCGCCGACCGATGACATGATATATTTACTAGAGGATATCGAAACGGGTCAACCAATAGTGCGTAATGATGCGACTATATTGGCGTTACTTGATGGTATTGATAATGATGTTATCTTATGTGGTCATACACACATCCCGCGAACAGTAGTACTGTCGTCAGGACAAACTATTGTGAATAGTGGTAGCGTTGGCTATCCAGCTTACGAAGATGATTTGCCTATTATTCATAAGATGCAAACTTATTCGCCTCATGCTAATTATGCTCTTATCAAGTGTATTGAGACTCAACAAGGTAAACATTGGCAAACTGAGCATGTCAAAGTGGCTTATAACCATGAAGCAGCAGCAAATATGGCTCTAAGAAACGGACGTGAAGATTGGGCATTTGCATTGAAGACGGGTAGAGTAGTTCCAGTATGACAGTACTTAAAAACATTCTATCCTAGCACTGACAGCATTACCTTTAGATTAACTATGGATTTTGATTTAATAGAGATTACGTAAAATGGTAACACTATATATGGTTCAACTGGGCGGTCGTCCTAAAGGCCGTCTGATTGAGCAACACGATATTTTCTTTGGCGCAGCCAGCCAGGTGAGTGACTTGATAGGAGATATCAATGAGCATTGGCCTGAAGTAAAAAATAAATGGCATATTGATTCATATCGAGCAGTTACTAAAGTGGGTAGTTATGCCATCAAGTTAATTGAACCAAGTCAGCAAATAACGGCTGCTGCTGACTTAAAGTTATTCTTTATCAATCTAGGTGGCTATCAGCAGGGCAGTTTTGAAGAATTCCATTATAAGCTACTCATCGTTGCACCTAACCAAGCTGACGCGATCAAACAAGCGAAGAACAGTGATTTTTATAAGCAATTTACTTTTAAAGATGAAACATCACCTTTTGACGCTGCCTCACATATCGATGATAAGTTTGCAGTAGATATAGATGACATATATACCGTAAATGATCTTCTCTCAAATGTTCGACTTTCGATTGAGCCTATCAGTGATATAGATGAGCTGAATGCTTGCGAAGACAAAGAATATGTTGGCTATCTAAGCATCAAGAATTTAAAGAAATTGGCGCTATAATAGGTTCATCTAAATTTTATAAAAGTAACCCAATACATGCTTGATTAAATGAACTTACTGGATAACTTAAGTTCGGATACGTTCTGTAATGTGTGATAGTTTCAGCATTATTGATACAAGAGCAATCAGGACTCGACTAACTTGAATCATACCCCAATTACCCCCATAATCTAACCACTTCTACATAATAAATAGCCTAAGCAAATATGCCCAATACTTCTAAGCCCAATATTCCTAAAAACAGCGATCCAGATACATCTACTGTAAATGAAACTCAAGATACTAAGAAGCCAGCAGTACCACTGGCGGATCTACCAGTACTTGCAAAGGATAGCTATTACTTAAGCCGTCTTGAGCGAGAACTGGCACGTGCTGCTGTATCTAAAAATAAAAAATCTGATCATGATTCTGAGCAAAAGAATAATTCAGATGATGTAATCGCCAAGAAACGTGCTCAGTACGAAAAAATCAAAACGCGTTCTCAAGAAGCTGTGCAGGCACGTATCGATAGTATTCCAAGTGATTTACCTACCAAGCTAAATTTAGATCTGCCTGTTAGCCAGCGCGCAGAAGACTTAGTACAAGCGATTATCGATAATCAAGTCATTATTGTCGCTGGTGAGACGGGTTCTGGTAAAACGACGCAGCTGCCTAAGCTTGCGATGCTGGCAGGGCGTGGTATCACAGGGCAGATAGGGCATACACAGCCGAGACGATTGGCTGCTCGTAGTGTGGCAAACCGTATCGCAGAAGAGCTGGGTGAGCCATTAGGTAATACCGTCAGTTTTAAGATTCGCTTTAATGAGCAAGGGACAGCGCAATCTGTTGTAAAGCTCATGACAGATGGTATCTTACTCGCTGAACTAGGTCATGATCGGTTTTTGAGTAAGTACGATACGATTATTATCGATGAGGCGCATGAGCGTAGTTTAAACATCGATTTTATTATGGGTTATCTCAAAAAGATGCTGCCCAAGCGTCCAGATTTAAAAGTTATTATTACGTCGGCGACCCTTGATACTAAGCGCTTTAGTGAATACTTCAGTCGTTATGACAATAAGTTCAAACGGCAAGTTCCTGCGCCTATTTTTAATGTAGAAGGGCGTAGCTTTCCAGTAGAAGTCCGTTATCGTCCGTTGACAGATGAACCAGTAAATAGCTCGGAAGACGACAGCTACGATGATTTTGAAGAGAACCTGCCGCGTGCTGTGGTTGCCGCTGTCGAAGAGTGCTTTAGCGATGCGCAGAGTAAAGGTCACGCCGATCAAGCTGATATTTTGATATTTGCTGCGACTGAAGCGGAGATTCGTGAGACGCAGGAAGTGCTTGAGCGTCATGGCCCGCGCCATACCGAAGTACTGCCATTATTTGCACGGCAGACTTATGAAGAGCAGCAGCGTATCTTTCAGCCATCGGGTCGAGGTCGCCGTATTGTTATCGCGACCAACGTTGCTGAGACTGCCTTGACCGTGCCGGGTATTCGCTATGTGATCGACTTGGGTTTTGCGCGGATTTCGCGTTACTCGTATCGCTCGCGCGTACAGCGTTTACCGATTGAAGCAATTTCCCAAGCAGCGGCCAATCAGCGTAAAGGTCGCTGTGGCCGTGTTGCTCCAGGTGTTTGTATTCGTCTTTATAGTGAAGAAGATTTTAGTGGCCGCCCTGAGTTTACTGAGCCTGAGATTTTACGTACCAATTTAGCGTCAGTAATCTTGCAAATGGCCAACCTACGTCTGGGTAGTGTGGATGACTTTGAGTTCATTGAGCCGCCTGATAGCCGATTGGTTACTGATGGTCATAAATTGCTAGATGAGTTGGGCGCTATTACTTCTAAGAAAGACATTGCTGCTCAGGACAAAACCAACAAGCCAAAAGCGAGAAAAGGGCTTGATCATCTGCGTTTGACAGCAACTGGTCAGAAAATGGCACGTATGCCAATCGATCCAAGGCTAGCACGTATGCTGGTGGCTGGTTCTGATTTTGATTGTATTCGCGAAATGCTGATCGTTGTGGCAGCGCTTGCTGTACAGGATCCACGCGAGCGTCCTGCCAATAAACGCACGCAAGCGGATCAAAAGCATGCGGTCTTCCGTCAAGACGACTCTGACTTTTTGTTTTATCTGAGTCTATGGAAGGCGCTGTTTGAAAAAGATGAAGACGGCAATAAACTGTCTGGTAATCAGCGTAAGCAGTTTGCTAAGAAAAACTATTTAAGCTTCCCGCGTGTACGTGAGTGGCATCAGACACACCGTCAATTGGTACAGATGGTTACTGAACTGAAGTTAACTGATGTCAATGAGTCAAAAGCTGCTGATAAAAATGTGGCTGTCAATGATCCAACAGCGATCGAAGACGAAGAGCTAAAAGCGGTCAAATATGCCAATCTGCATAGAGCGTTATTGACGGGTTTATTGTCTATCATCGCGCACAAGACTGAAAGCCGCGGTGAGTATTTAGCGGCGCGTCAGCAAAAGGCCAAGATATTCCCAGCCAGTACGGTGTTTAAACAAATACCACCTTGGGTGATGGCGTTTGAAATGGTGGAGACTTCACAAGTCTTTATGCGTACTGTTGCCAAAATCGAACCAGAATGGATTATTTCAGCGGCAGGTGATTTGCTGAAATATCATTACTTTGAGCCACATTGGTCCAAAAAAACAGGACGCGTTAAAGCCTACGCACAGATCAGTCTGTTTGGGCTGATTATTATTAGTAAGCAGCTGACCAATTATGAGCAAGTCAATCTGGTCGAGTCACGAGAGATATTTATCCGTGATGGCTTGGTGACTGGTAACTTTGGTCGCAATGCACCATTTTTGCAACATAACATGGACAAGATTGCTCATGTTGAGCGTATCGAAGACAAGCTGCGCCGCCGCGATTTGTTGGTAGATGAAGAGACGCTCTATCAGTTCTATGATAAGAAAATCCCTGAGCACGTTGCCAGTCGTAAAGCGTTTGAGGATTGGCGTGCAGAAGTCGAAAAGCATGATGCCAAGCATCTATTCTTCACTGATAAAGATGTACTTAATAGCCAGGCGCCGACCACAGGGGACTTTCCAGAAGTGTGGAAGCTGGGCGATCTAAAGCTGCCGCTGCGTTATATTTTTGATCCCGCCAGCGATGATGATGGTGTGACCATACGTGTGCCGCTTGCCGCATTACCGCAGCTCGATGCGATTGAGCTACTGTGGGGCGTGCCCGGTTGGCGCTATGAACTGGTATTGCAGCTGCTCAAGTCGCTACCAAAAGAGATACGTCGCCAAATCGTACCGATACCCAATACTGCAGACAGTTTGTTTGATGAATTGCAGCCAAAGGGTGGGCAAGGATTACTGAAGCAGCTGTGTCAGGCGTTGCATCGTCGCGGTATTATGTCGGTGACGCCAGAGAACTTCAATCCATCTACGATTGATCGTTATTTGCAGCCACAAATCTGCGTGGTCGATGAGAAAAACCGTATCATCGAAAAAGGCCGTGATCTGCAAACCCTACAGATTCGTCATGCATCTGAGACCAGTCAAGCGGTAAATGAACAGCAAGGCGTGCATACTGAGTTTCCTGAGCATTTTGCTTTTAGCAAAAATCATCATAGCGCAGGCGTGGTAATGAAACAGTTTGCGGCGCTCGTCGCTGATGAAGCGGGAGAAGCGGTATCGATTCATCAATATACTGATGTCAATGCAGCACTTCAAGCACATCGTATCGGGGTGCTGACTTTAATCAAAGGCAAACTTGGTGCAAAGAAAAAGCAGTTAACGAGCCAAATCGATAGTATATTTAAACTGGCATTTGCGCCACTTGGCGACATGGATAAACTCAAAACGATTGTTATAGATGCTGCGTTAGACGCGGCTCTCGAAGAGCACTACGTCTTATTTGATCATGCTGAAAATTTACCAGAAAGCGCCGATGACATCGCAGTTGGATTGAGCGAAGAGCTACCGTTTACCTCTAAGGAGTATGCCCAGACTCTTGAAGTGGTGGTGAATAACTTCTTATTAACTGGTCAAAGCGTTATCAAAACGCTTAAGAATGTCTACACTCGTTGGCAGCGTATTCGCCAAGGGTTGCTGATGTTAGATCGTGAAATATTTGGTGAGTCTATCGATGATATCGAAGATCAGTTAGAAGACTTACATTTGGCAGATTTTGTTTATCGGATGGACTATAGCCATTGGCAACAATACCCACGCTATCTTGAAGCGCTACAGATTCGACTAGAGCGTCTGGAGCACAATCTCGACGCCGACCTTGATGGTGTTTATGCGCTTGACTTGCATATGGAGCGGCTAGCAGGACGTGCGGACAAAGAAGCCATCAGTGAGTATCGCTGGATGGTGGAAGAGTACCGTATTCAATTGTTTGCCCAGCCTATGAAAACTCGTATGGCAGTATCGCCCAAGCGTCTAAGCAAGATGTGGGATAAGGTGAGTTAGGCTAAGTTTTAGGTTTGTATGGTACGTTATATTATAGAGCCCACATCAATTTCAAGATATGAGCTCTATAACTAAGCGTTTTAAATGCCATATGTTACCTACTAAATTGGATATCAATCTCAAATAAAAGGATTATTAAAATGTGGGATGAACGCTATAGTGGCACAGAGTTCGCATTTGGCACCGAACCTAATGATTTTTTGAGAGAGACATTTGAGCAGATACCTGTAAGTGGACACGTACTTTGTCTAGCAGAGGGCGAGGGTAGGAATGCAGTATTCTTAGCTGAGCAAGGCTTCACTGTAACTGCGATGGATATGTCCGAAGTAGGGTTAAACAAAGCGAACAAGTTGGCCAAAGAGAAAGGGGTAGCTATTACCACCCAAGTAGCTGATTTAGCAGATTACAACTTTGGTCAGGATAAATGGGATGCCATAGTTTCTATCTGGGCACACGTGCCTGAAACGGTACGTCAATATGTACATGCACAAGTTGGCACTGCTCTCAAGCCAGAGGGAGTATTTATCGTCGAGGCTTATACAGAACGACAGCTTGAAACAGAGGCAGTCGGTGGCCCACTAGCCAGTCAAAGGGAGCGTTTTGGCGCTTTAGAGAACTTTCAAAATGAGCTTGTAGGGCTGAACGAAGTGATTGGTGTAGAGAAGTTGCGTATGGTATCAGAAGGAAAGCGGCATCAAGGGCTTAGCGCTGTAGTACAGTTTGTTGGCAAAAAAGTTAGCAACTAGCCGTTGTAAGTTAAATCTATTAGTCGTTTTAGTAGCTATATACATAGTTAGAGAAGATAGTTTGCAAACCATCTTCTCTATGAGCTATTGAGACTTAATGTCTGATAGTTAGCGACTGGTATCTAATGACTAGTATTTAATGATTGGTACTTAATGATTGGTATTCAATGGCTAATCTTTTCTGTCAGTACACCCATGCTATAAAGTACATAAGCAATCACAGTTAATGCGACGATAAATGGAGTAAGCATCCAAATCACAATGTTGATTAAAAGTGATGGTAGCAATCCATTGAACAATTCAATATCTGGTGCGAAAAAATCGGTCATGACATCGACGGCACGCTTAGCAATAGGGAATAGCAAGGTGCTAAAAGCTAACATGTAAATGTACTTACTAAAGCCAGGGTCACTCATGACTACCATAAAGTAGAATACTGTAAAAAAAGTGATGCCAAGTGCCCAGCATTTGAGAGTGTAGCTTAAACGAATCATGTTATCTCCTCCCTAAGCTTTCTATTGATCGCTTTACATCGATCGTACGCAGAGTAAAGCTGCTCCTATACATTCATTATTTTAAATATATAGTATATGTTATAATACGAATATATAGTCACGTCAACCAATTTTTCTATTTATTTAAAATACTCCATGAATCATTCAATTTAAAAATGATGTTTTTTGGGGAAGAGTTTCATAGGTATAGTAGAAAATAGCCTAAGCAAAATTATTCATTCTATTAAACGATAAGGTTATAACTACAACTCATTACTTGGGCTTAGACCAAAAAACCGCTTATATTCTCGGCTAAACTGACTAGGGCTTTCGTAGCCTACTTGCATCGCTATTTGTGATATTTGCGCTCCATGCACCTTAATTAATCGCCTAGCTTCCATTAAACGTAAGCTTTTTTGATACTGTAGCGGACTCAGCTGGGTTATTTCTTTAAAATGCTGATGAAACCCTGAGACACTCATGCCGCATCTACTAGCTAAGCTCTCAACCATGATAGGTTCATCTAGATGTGCCTTTATCCAGTCAGTCGCTTGAGCAATGCGGTGTGTATGGCTACCGCTGACGACCAATTGCTTAAGTTTGTTGCCTTGCTCAGCCAAGAGTAGGCGATAGTATATTTCTTGTTGAATTAAAGAAGACAGAAAATCAATATCGTTTGGATAATCAAGCAAGCGTATCAATCGATCAAACGCATCCATTATGGTGTCATCTAGGTGCCACTTTATCCCTAAATGGCTGCCTGCCATTGAGTGTGTGGTCGGTATCTGCGCTAATACATCTCTAATCATGGCTAAATCTAATTTCATCGATAAAACAATGACAGGGTTCTTTATCGAAGCGTGCTTGATATGCATACTTAGCGGTATATTAACTGGACAGAACATCAAGTTACTATTGTTAAACCTTTGACAGTCAGTACCCAAATAAATCTCTCGTTCTCCTTGTAGAACAATACAAATACTTGGCTCTTGAATATAACTTACGGCTTTGCTTGGTTTGTCCGCGCAATAAAAGAACAAACCTGAAACAGCAGATTCGATGGTTTTATTTCTAGGCAGTACTGCTAAAAGTTGGTCAATAGTCGTTTGATTCATCACGAGTGCTTATTTTATAGAATTGCCTGATAGTATAAATATTTGTAGGATTAGGCAAGAGTTATAGAGGTTTGTTCTAACGTATCAGTGTAGAAGATTCTATAATAATTTCATCGCAACAGCGTAAGTACGACCTCTAATAATATGAAACAAGGAATGATTACTCATGAAAATATTTTATAAAACGCGCGCAACCGCTACTGGTGGACGTTCTGGCCATACTGGATTAGACGATGGTTCGTTAGGATTTGATTTGGTATCTTTTCAAGAGCAAGATAAAGAAGGCGTGAACCCAGAACAGCTTTTTGCCATGGGTTACGCGGCTTGTTTTGATAGCGCTTTGAGCATGACTGCACAGCACATGAAGTTGCCTGTTACCGCTTCAAAGACCTCTGCGCAAGTGGGTATTGGTATGAAAGCTGACGGTAGCTACAACTTAGAGATAGAGTTGTCTGTAGAAGTATCAGGTATTGATGAAGCGCAGGCGCAGCAGTTAATAGAAGCCACGCATCAGGTGTGCCCGTATTCTAATGCTACTCGCGGCAATGTCGATACTCGTCTAGAAGTGACTGTTGTTTAAAGACTAGTGACCGTAGACTAACAATATTAAAATAATAACTCGAATATAAAACGTCCCGATTTATAAAAGTCGGGGCGTTTTATATTGTCTAGTAGAGACATTAGCTTGAACCTTTTTGAGCAACTTAGCTGATGATAGGTTATCAATAGCCTTATTTTATACCGGTACTTTTTTATTTAAGGTAAACACCAAGACCGCGCCCAAAATGACGGCGCTTGCAACTATAAATGGCATAGTCAACTGTTCAGATAAGAATACCACACCTAGCAACGCAGCAATCACAGGGACACATAGCTGAACGATAGCGGCTTGTGTGTTTTTCAATAGTGGCATTGCTGTATACCAGATACTATAGCCCAACCCTGAGGCGATCGCTCCTGATGCACAGGCGAGTAGTACACCTTCAGTCGTAATACCTTCCAAATTGATATTTTTAAAACCCAAGTCATCTAGATACGTCATACCTACCAGTAATAGTATAGGCACAGCGACTAAGCTACGCACAAAGTTAAACCCTGTCGCTCGAAGCGGTGAGACACATGATTTGCCTCGTATACTGTATATTCCCCAAGCTATGCCGCTCATAGCCATTAACGCTGTCGCCAATGGTGATGGTATGGCAGCTGATGGCAGCATCAAATACACGAACCCTGCCACTGCAACAGCAAACGCCAACCATTGTAGCGCGCTGAGCTGTTCTTTTTTATAAATACCCCAGCCAATCATCGTCAGCTGAACCGCTGAAAACAAAATCAATGCCCCAGTGCCAGTATCTAGCTCTACATACGCAATTGAAAAGCACAGCGCATAAATCACCAAGCTGAGACTACTCAACCAACTGCCTTTATCATTTAATATAGCGTGGATAGTAGAGTTGTCATGATTGGGCGTTTGGCGTCGCAGTCTGTAAGCATGTATAGCCATGATAAGGCCTAGACAGGCCGTCGCACTCACTAGCCTAATGATTGTAAAACTCCAAGCATCGATGTAGCCTTCCGCCAATGCCATTCGGCAAAACAAGGAGTTTGCGGCAAAGGCGATTAACGCAATAATGGTATAAATAGTGACTTTCAAAAGTAATTCCTACAATGAATAAATGGCACAAAACAGGCAAGCATAGGATTTTAATTTTAGGTCTTGAGATACGCTGTTATAACGAACGCTTATTTCTTAGCAAAGATAATAGATTGATAAATTATCAATCTAATCTATAGCTGTCTCACAGGACAGGATATTTTGTCGTACTTATGGCAAAAAGTCTCTTTTAAATCAGAATAACGATAGTTATATTGACGATAAGGTCTAAAAATAGGGATGATGTGCGTCGCATCAAATGAACTATTAGAACAACATTCATTAAACACAATAAATCAGATAAATAAATAGGAAAAGATAGTATGAATTGGGCAAGTATTTTTATTTATGACACAACTTGGTTGTTTGCCGTAGAAATTTTAATACGTGTCACTGTAATGTTTGTATTAATTATCACATTTTTGCGATTCACTGGTAAGCGCGGCGTCCGTCAGCTCTCTATTTTCGAGCTAACCATTATTTTATCATTGGGCTCTATTGCAGGTGACCCTATGTTCACCGAAGACCTGCCGATTATCCAAGCGGTATTAATCATGGGTACGGTCATTTCACTTTATAGGCTCTGTACTTGGGCGATGATGAAGTTCCAGCCTTTTGAGGACCTGCTAGAGGGGCGCTCAATGTATATTGTAGAAGATGGCATGCTGGTGCTTGATAAGATTAAACAGGGGGAAATGTCACATGATGAGTTTTTTGCTGAAATGCGCCAACAAGGGGTTGAGCATTTAGGCCAAGTTCGTGTCGGTTTGCTCGAAGCTGATGGCAATTTTAGTATCTTGTTGCACACCTCTGAAAAAACAGACTACGGTATGCCGCTTTTCCCCAAGCAATATCGACCGGTCGAGCAAGTAGAAGCAGGGGTTTACTATGCTTGTATGTATTGCGGTTATGTTGATGAAATCTCTGATCCCAATCAGTGTTGCCCGCGCTGCGAGGATAATTGCAATAACTGGGCTAAAGCGTTAAACAATCATATCGTCAAATAATATTACTACTTGGCTGCCTTAGCTCAGTTGATAAGCTAAGGCAGCCAAGTTTTTTCAAATTATTAGATAAAAACCTTTCATTTACTGACAGTTTGTTTGACTTGCTTTATACAGTGCATGGCTCTCATCATTTATGTCACTTTATACCAGTCAAGTTTGCGAGTCATCACCATCACGCAGGCAAGTATCACAAAGCAGAATATCGCACCTAATAATAGATTGAGATCTTCTGTACTTAAAATACCGAAAAACGCAGCGTATAGCCCAGCAAGCGTCGTGGTAAAGATTACTGCCCGTTTCAAACCGCCAAATACATAGTAGCTATACCAGCCAATAAGCCCAACACAAGCACTGGCCGCTACCATATAGGCTTGCCAAAATGCGATTTGTTCTGCAAGCGGCAGTAATAAGACATAAAAGACAAATAGTGCGCAGCCGACGAGCAGATACTGAATAGGGTGGATACGACTTGATTTGAGCACTTCAAATAAAAAGAAAGTACCAAACGATACCAACATTAATAGCAAAGCGTACTTCATGGCTCGTTCAGTTTGTAGATAGACATCGTTGGGGCTTGCAAAACTAACGCCAAAGCTGTTTAGCAGAACACTTTGATTACTACCAGCTACTGCTGCACTGTCTGTCGTCAGACCTCTTGATGCCTCAAGCGAATCAGGATTGTACGAATGACTATCGATATTGAGCGTTGATTCACTTATGATTGTACATTGCTGGTTAGGTGCGCTGAGACATTGAGAGAGGTATTGATTATTTGCAACGGTTAGATACTGATTTTGCCAACTGGCATTGAATCCTGCAGCGGTAATGCTCTTGGTATTTGGTAGTGCTTTGCCGATGAAGTTTGGTGTCTGCCAGTCACTGTGCATAGATAAAGTAAAGTTCTGCCCAGTTGGTACAGTTGTTACATTACTAATGCCAGCTAAAGGTAAGTCGATCACGATATGAAGCGCTTGATTGTCTTTAGGGCTGGATAATTGGCTACTCACCTCTGATTTATTTAGAGCTGTATCTATTGAGCCTGTGGTAGCCAAGCTATCTTCATTCTGCTGGCTAGTAAGATTGCTTAATTGCTCCAATACGTCTTTAGGAATATCTACTTCGACATAGGTTAAGTTCTCTATCATTGGTATCTGCGGATAGTTTGCTGCAATTGATTTTTGATTGATTGTGACAGTAGGCAAGGTAGCGACACCGCGTAAGTCAGACACGGGAATGATCAATTTTGCTTTATTCCAGTGGGTAATGGTTTTGGCTAGCTGTGTCTTATCTGTATCATTGTCGATTGTATTGCCAATCTGATCTAAATTTTCTAAAGTCTCAGCAAAGGTATAACTCTGATCGAATGTCAGCTGACCATCATAGCTAGTAGCGCTATAAATACCGCGTTTATAAGTGTCTGTGTTCACTTTTAGGTCTTGTGCAGCTTGCGTCTGAGAGGCAAATATCGTCTCAATCTTCGAGTACGACGGTTCGCATTTGCTCTTTATATTTGGTGTATCAGATGCATTTGACTGACATGCCGGTGTGACTGTCATGGGAATAGCGATAAATGGATTAATGACTTCTTGTGGATTGACATGCTGCTGTGTGATTTCTTTTATCACTGATTCTGCGTAGTATTGCCTCTCGTATATGATATCGCTAATCATAGTGAGTCCGATTGAAAAGACAATACAAAGTCCTATAATGATGGATAACTTAGTCAATAATGTTTTTTGCATGTTGTTGCCTCCTAAGTGTCTTTAATCCACAGCTGCCGAGATAGCAGACCGTGGCTTTAAAAGACATCATAGAGAGGGTATAACGAGAAGATGTGCAGGAAATATGGAAAAACAGTGAAAGGGCGAAAGTCGATATTTTCGGATAATTATTTTTCGATTATTAATGTTTTTAATGCTTTTTCGTGTCGCCAACGACTTTATCCATAATAGCGAATAACAAGCCAGACAATACAAAGGTCATATGAATAATAACCTTCCACATGAGTTTGTCAGCATTAAGTTCACTCATTCCGCTAGATATATCCATAAAGGACTTTAGCAGATCAATCGCTGAGATAGCGACGATTGCTCCGATGACTTTGAGCTTTAGACCAGAAAAGTCCACTTTGCCCATCCAGCTAGGACGATCATCATGAGTGCCAGTATCGATTTTTGAGACAAAAATTTCATAGCCACTGAATATAATGATAAGCAATAAACTGGCAACTAGAGAGATATCAACCAATACCAATATATCTACAATCACACTGGCTTCAGAGGCCGTCAGAATGTCAGCGAACATGTGCCATAGTTTTTGGACAAACTTAATAAATAATAAAATAATGCCTAACACCAACCCTAGATAAAAAGGTGCCAATATCCAGCGGCTATTAAATATGGTTTTTTCTAAGTAAAGCTCAAACTTCTTTAGCATGGGTATCTCTTAGGTTTCAAATACAAAAAAGTGTTAAAGACAAGAAAGTCTTAAAAACACAAATATGAATAAGTTTTTGGGTATAGCTATTTAGCTTTATTCAGGCGATATTTTATCTATATTAGCGAGCTGCGCTACTACTTGTTGAACGCGCGCTTTTCTATCGCCACTAATGCGTTGAAAAGGTTTTTGGTGCTTGCTCAATTGATTGGCGAAATAAGCACTTATCTCATCGCGTTGGTGTGGACTGTCTCGCAGGTCATCGGCGACCCATGGCGTATCAACATCCGTCAATAATATCAAGTCATAGTGATGGGCCAACGCTGATTGCTCAAGGGCCGTAGGGCAATCGTCATAATACCAATAAGAATAAACCATTAGCTCAAACAAACTGGTATCACAAAACAAATAATCACTGGCATCAGACGTCTGAGCGATCTGTTTGGCTAGGGTATTTTCTAGTGTAATTTGCCCCTGTGCGATAGGGAGCAGGTCCTCCCACGTACAAGTCAGCTGCTCGTCGTCCCATTTTGCCTGTAAGTAGGTACGCATATATTCTGACACCCAAGGAGTATCAAAATGCGCGGCCAAATCACGACATAAGGTCGTCTTACCCGTACTTTCTGCCCCTAAAACCGCGACGTTGATGACAGATTTAGGCGTATGCTGCTCGAGGTTGTACACGGTAGCGTCGTTGCCATTCATAGTATGCCCAGATTGCGATAAGAGTGAAAACTACATATTGTAGCGCGGTAAAAGTAAAACCTTTATAAAAGTATAGCGGTACCGATATCGCATCAGCGATGATCCAGAGTATCCAATGCTCGATTTTGCGTCGTGCCATGAGCCACATTGCCATCAAAAACAAAGCCGTGGTAAGCATGTCGATATAATCGACCCAAGTAAATAGATGGATCCCAAGTACCGTACCATCGAAACTAAAGCCATTATTAATCACTGGACGGAAATAATAAACCAAGCCTACAAAAGCTATCGTTCCTGCTGCCAAAGCAGAAAGTATAGGGATGTCACCTGCATGTAAATGTTCAATACGGACATTATTGGCATCTGACTGCTTATGCTCAACAGACTGGTTTTTCTTGTTCTTTGACCAGTTAATCCAGCCATACAAGCTCATCACGGTATAGTAAGCATTGATGAACATATCGCCAAACAGCTGCCACTTCCACAGTAGGTACACAAATATAGCAGTGCTGACCAGACCAATAGGGAAGACTAGGATATTGGTTTTGCTGGCGAGTAAGACACTTGCTACGCCAAAGACAACGGCAATCAGTTCAAGAATGATGAATATTGTAGAATAGTCAGCGTATTGACCAAATAACCAGTTGAGAAGTTCTGCCATTAGTATTCCTAAATATGAGCGCGTATCAATATTCTGAATTATTAAAATAGTTCGATGAATAGTACAGAATAAATGATGCTAATTATAACGTAGCTATCGAAAAAGGACGGTAGTCTTTGCTAATTTATGGCAAGAAACAGATTATTTGTAACAAAGTATTAGAAAAATTATAATATTCAGGCATAATAAACACACTGATTTTAAGTTTACAGTTATTCACTGAATTTGAATGGCTATTATTTTTCCACTTTTATGCTTATTCCAAGCACCACAGTAGTAGACAAGGAAGCTTATCATGACGACTTGTATCACAGGCACTGGTCTTTATATCCCACCTTACAGCATTAGTAACGAAGAGCTAGTTGAGTCATTTAACCAGTATGTTGAAAACTATAATACCGAACATGCTGAAGAGATAGCTGCAGAGACAGTGACGGCACTTGAGCCTTCTTCAGCTGCCTTCATCGAAAAAGTATCTGGTATCAAATCACGTTATGTGATGGAAAAAGAAGGTATCTTAAATACTGAAATCATGGCGCCAGTTATTCCTTACCGCAACTTGGGCGAAGAGCTGTCGGTCATGGCTGAAATGGGTGCAGCAGCACTTAGAGACGCTTTGGCTGATGCTGGACTTGAGGCCAATGACTTAGACGGCATCATCCTTGCTTGCTCAAACTTCCAGCGTACTTATCCTGCGGTTGCTATCGAAATCCAGAACGAAATTGGTATGATTGGCGGCTTTGCTTATGATATGAACGTTGCGTGTAGTGCGGCGACTTTTGGTCTGTCACAAGCACATGGTTCTATCATCTCTGGTTTGGCCAAACGTATTGCTGTGGTCAACGTTGAGATTACCTCAGCGCATCTAAACTGGCGTAACCGTGACAGCCACTTTATCTTCGGCGATGTAGCGACTGCTTCTATCGTTGAAGAATTAGATACGCCAAAAGGTTACGAGATTCTAAACTCTAAGCTATTTACTCAGTTTTCGACCAACATCAAAAACGAATATGGCTTTATGGATCGCTCAGAGTATCTAGCAGCGCAGACCGAAATGTATCCAGATATCAAAGCACCGGTCACTGACAAGCTGTTTTTGCAAAACGGTCGTAAAGTATTCCGTGAAGTCTGTCCAAAAGTATCAGAGATTATCACTGAACACTTGCAAGAAAACGACATCCCAACATCTGATGTTAAGATGATGTGGTTGCATCAAGCCAATGCCAATATGTTGGATTTGATTCTGCGTACCGTGGTTGGTAAAGATGCCGATAAGTCGATTGCACCGAGTGTTATTGCTGAATTTGCCAATACTAGCTCAGCGAGTCCTATGATCGTATTCCATCGCCACAAAGATGACTTAGTATCAGGTGATTTGGGCGTTATTTGCTCATTTGGTGCAGGTTACTCTATTGGATCGGTCTTAGTTCGCAAGGTCTAATACTTTGACTACTTGTTTTGATAAAAATAGCTAAGAATATTCTTAGCTATTTTTTTGTCTGTCGTTTTTGCTATTGAAATTAAGCTGTGACATCTAAATATAAACAGAGATGTTTGAGAAGATAACGTCAAGATTACCGACAATATCAACAAGAATGATTAGAGGTTTTAATTTACCCCAAAAAATTTGCTATAATCACGGGCTTATTCCTCTTATCCAATTAAAAGTCCTTTTATGAAAGAATCCTTACGCCTGCGTTTAGACCAGATGGTAGACCGTTATGAAGAGGTCACCGCTTTATTATCAGATCCTAGTGTCATCAGTGATAATAACAAGTTCCGTGAATTGTCTGTTGAGCACAGCGACTTGATGGAGATCACGACGCTGTGGCAAAACTACGTGGGTGCAGAAACGGATCAGGCTGATGCAGAAGCGATGCTAGCCGATGCAACAGATCCTGACATGAAAGAGATGATGATCGATGAGATTGAGAGTGCGCGTGATATCATCGTAGAGATGGAAGAAGCGCTTAATCTGATGATGCTACCAAAAGATCCTAACGATAAAGTACCAGCGTTTTTGGAGATTCGTGCAGGGACAGGCGGCGATGAAGCAGCGATTTTCTCTGGTGATTTGTTCCGTATGTACCAAAAATACGCGCAGAGCCAGGGCTGGACACTAGAAGTACTCTCTGCAAATGAAGGTGAGCATGGTGGTTATAAAGAAATCATCACTCGTGTATCTGGCAACAGTGTATATGGTCGCCTAAAGTTTGAATCGGGCGCTCACCGTGTACAGCGTGTCCCTGAAACCGAGAGCCAGGGTCGTGTTCATACTTCAGCTTGTACGGTCGCAGTCATGCCAGAAGTTGAGATTGATGATACCGTTGATATCAATCCTGCTGATATCAAAATGGATACTTTCCGCTCAAGCGGTGCTGGTGGTCAGCACGTGAACACAACTGACTCTGCTGTACGTTTGACGCATATTCCAACGGGTACCGTAGTAGAGTGTCAGCAAGAGCGTAGCCAACACAAAAACCGTGCACATGCTATGAAAATGCTGGTCTCTAAAATTCAGCAAGCCAAAGTACAAGCACAGGTCGATGTGGCGGATTCTATACGTCGTGACTTGGTCGGTAGTGGCGATCGCTCAGAGCGTATCCGTACCTATAATTTTCCACAAGGCCGCATGACTGATCATCGTATCAACCTTACCTTATACAAGCTCGATTCCATTATGGAAGGCGACTTGGATGAGATTCTTGATGCATTGTTGCGTGAGCATCAGGCCGATTTGATGGCCAGTATCGGTGGCAATGACTAGTAGTTAGTCTTTAAAAGTACCAACAGTTTTATCGTTTTTATCACCATGTCTGTTCTTATAATAATAAGTATTGATTTAATTTTTCTGTTTTCGTTTATCCATTTAATTACCTAAAAATATTGAGAGTGTTATGTCAAAGCACAATAATCAGAACCAAGATCAAACCCCAGTCGTAGAAGATGCTAACGAGCTAATCGCACAACTGCAAGCCAAGCTAGATGATATTAGTGCTTCAGGTAAACAGCCGTATCCTAATACGTTCAAACGCACTGATTATGCGCAAGACTTACAGACGGCTTTTGATGGTGTCTCAAAGCAGGAAATTGAAGAAAAAGCAGCGAATGGTGAAAAAACACAAGTCAACGTGGCGGGTCGAGTCATGCTCAACCGTGGTTCGTTCATTGTGATTCAGGACATGACAGGCCGTATTCAGCTATATGTAGCACGTAAAGAGCTTGATGAGGAGACGCGTGCGAGCATTAAATCACTAGATTTGGGTGACATTGTTGGTGTATCAGGCTATATCGGTCGCTCAGGTAAAGGCGATTTATATGTGCATATTGAAGAAATTACGCTACTGACCAAATCACTACGTCCAATGCCAAATAAATTCCATGGCTTGGCTGATGTAGAAGCGCGCTATCGCAATCGTCATCTTGATTTGATGACTAATGAGACGACTCGCAATACCTTTATGGTTCGCAGTCAGATCGTCAGTGGTATTCGTCAATTTATGCTTAATGAGCGTTTTATGGAAGTTGAAACGCCAATGATGCATCCGATACCAGGCGGCGCAGTAGCTCGTCCGTTTGAGACACATCATAATGCATTAGACATGCCTTTATATCTACGTATCGCGCCTGAGCTTTATCTTAAGCGTTTGGTCGTTGGTGGGTTTGAGCGCGTGTTTGAGATTAACCGTAGTTTCCGTAACGAAGGCGTTTCAACCCGTCATAACCCTGAATTCACCATGATTGAGTTCTATCAAGCATACGCTGATTATCATGACTTGATGGATTTGACTGAGCGTCTGTTTAATCAGTTAGCCATAGATGTGCTAGGCACGACGGAGCTAACTTATCAAGAAGAAGCCATTAGCCTAAAAGCACCATTTGCTCGTCTATCAATGTCTGATGCGATTGCAAAATATGCTGAAAACTTTGACATGACACGTATCAATGATCGTGAATACCTAGCAGAATATGCATCGACGACACTTAAGCAACAAGTCAAAGATGTGTTTGGTGTGGGTAAACTACAGACAATTATCTTTGAAGAAACGGCTGAGCATCAATTACGTCAGCCAACGTTCATCACTGAATATCCTGCTGAGACCTCGCCTCTAGCGCGCCGTAGTGATGACAATCCTGAGATTACTGATCGTTTTGAGCTGTTCGTTGGTGGTCGTGAGTTGGCTAATGGTTTTAGCGAGCTTAATGACCCAGCAGACCAAGCCGAGCGTTTCCGTGGTCAGGTCGCTGAAAAAGACGCTGGCGATGATGAAGCTATGCATTTCGATGAAGAGTATATCGAAGCATTGTCTTATGGTCTGCCACCGACAGCCGGTGAAGGTATTGGTATTGACCGTCTAGTAATGCTATTTACCGACTCTGCTAGTATCCGTGATGTGATCTTGTTCCCGCATATGCGCCGCAAACAAGACAGCTAAGCTGGGTTTGCTTGCTGTAAATCCAAACTGATACTTAACTCAGCATAAAAAGCTTTTGCTCATTTTCACAGAATGGGTATAAGCTTTTTTGTGAAATATCGTTTATAGAGGTATTATGGATATTCAGCAAGCATCACATGCGCCATGGCAAAAAATGATTCAGCAATGTTTTTTATCATTGTATGAGTTGCCTGATGACAAAATCACTGACTCTGATCATTTTCAGGGTTATGATTTTGTTTTTGAGTTTTCCGGCGCTACTATTTATTTGCTCGTCAATACGGTTGTGATGCAAGCAAATAGACAAGAAGTGGATAATGCTAAAGTTCGTGAGTGGAGAAAAGAAGTTGTTAACCAACTTATCAAACGCCACGCTCAGATTTATCAAAAAAACGACAGCCTAATTGTAGATAGAAGTGCTGTGACAACTGATAAAGCGGTTTACTTTATTGGCTTGACGTCATTGTCTATCAATCATCAAGACGATCAGTCGGGCCATTCATCTTATGCAGTTGGCTACGAGTATGGCAGTCGATTTTTTGCAGAAGACTGTGTTTTAGACTTAGATGATGAGCAAAGTATCCTACAAGTCTTTAGTCATCAAAACTTCGTTGATATCCTCAATCAATTGGTGACGCCAAGTGATTTGACAACCTTTTTAGACTTCCATCGTCGTCAACTATCTAGCTTTGCATCATTTCAAAACGAATCAACATTGCTCAAACAGTTTCTACAATCACCTGACTTTCATCAACGAGCGATTAGGGTGCAAGAACAGCTAATCGATAACGAGTTAATTGAGCAAGTTGAATTACGCTTACTTAAAGCAGTAGAGCCGAATCAGACTGTGTATGCCGATGCCTTAATGACTGAGATGCAAAAAAATACTCGGATGTGGTTCAAGCTGTTTAACAGTGTTCTTGAGCGTTATTATGAAGCGGGTAGACCTTTACCAAATGAGCAGGTTGATATTTTGGTAGATGAGTCAATGTATACCTATGCGTGTCTAGTAGAAAAAATCTTAGCTTATAGAACCATGGATCAAGACTCGCGCTGGAATGGATATATCCGTCATGAGCATTCTTATCATGTATTTGGACGCCATTATCTCATGGTGTTTTATGCGCAAGACGATAGCAGTTCGCTAAGCGCAGAAAATGTTCGGCGCTCTTATAAAGACTTACTGTCAGATATTAATGTCCAATTACAGGAGCCTGTAATGGACGATTTATTTTTACTGGGCGTAGAGTTTCGGCCGTGTGAAGACAGTGTAAACACTGAGGTTTATCTGGATATTTTTCATCAAGCAGGCTCATTGATTGATGAAAGTACTCAGCGCTTATATGACCGGCTGGCCCAACTTCAAGCTCAGTTATAACCAAAACATAGTATGATTCATTAGCCCGACGCTTCATTTATATTTGTATTATTTACATTGGCATTTCTTATGACGCAGCAATATCAAGTTTTAGCTCGCAAATACCGACCAAAAAACTTTCATGAGTTGATTGGGCAGACGCATGTGTCTCAAGCGTTGATTAATGCGATTGATTACAATCGTTTGCATCATGCCTATCTGTTTACAGGTACGCGCGGTGTGGGTAAGACAACGATTGCGCGTATTTTATCTAAATGTTTGAACTGTGATACAGGTATTACCAGCACTCCTTGCGGCGTATGCGATAACTGCGTTGCTATTGATCAAGGGCGTTTCATTGATCTTATTGAGATTGATGCCGCTTCTCGTACCAAGGTCGAAGACACTCGTGAGCTGTTAGACAACGTGCCTTATGCACCAAGTCAAGGGCGTTATAAGGTTTATCTGATTGATGAAGTACATATGCTGTCTACGCACAGCTTTAACGCGCTATTAAAAACGCTAGAAGAGCCACCTGAACATGTGAAGTTTTTGTTGGCGACAACTGATCCACAAAAGCTACCGATTACGATTATTTCGCGCTGCTTGCAGTTCGTTCTGCGCCCATTACCTCAAACGTTACTTAGCGAGCACTTGGCAAATATCTTGACCAAAGAGCAGGTAGGCTATACTCAGCCAGCGATTTGGCAATTGGCAAGTGCTGCTAAAGGTTCTGTACGTGATGCGTTATCATTGACCGATCAAGCCATTGCTTTTGGTCAAGGCGCATTGGATGATGCGACTGTCAACGCAATGCTTGGTCTGATTGATGCTGCTGACTTAGTGTGTCTAATCACAGATATTTATAATCATGATAAGTCTGCGGTTGCTGCTCATATTGAGCAAATGCGCGCGCAAATGGTTGATGCGACTAGTATGTTTGATGGGCTCGCTGAGCTGCTACATCAGTTGGCATTGACTCAGATGTTGCCTGAGGTCGCTCTCAATGTCAATGAGGCACAAGCGAAAGATATTTATACGCTAGCTCAGCATATTAGCCCTGATGTCTTGCAGCTGTATTATGAAATTATTGTACAGGCACGTGAAGGTGTCAAGCTTGCAAGTACACCGATGCAAGCGCTTGAGATGTGCATTTTGCGATTACTGGCGTTTCGTCCATTGCCAGTCGATGAAGTCTTGAGCAATACTTATGATAGTAATGGGTCTGCTACCGAAGTACCAGCTATAGAACCAGTTTCTTCGGCATCAGCTTCAGATGCTATTGTACATGAGGCGTCAGCACCGCCGCCAGAGCTTTATAATGTTGATTATCAGGCTTCAAGTCACGATGAGCTGCAAAGCGGTATTGATGATAATTTATCGCAGTCAGTGACTAGTGCTATGCCTGAACCAGTTGTTGAGCCTGAACCAGTTGTTGAGCCTGAACCAGTTGTTGAGCCTGAACCAGTTGTTGAGCCTGAACCAGTTGTTGAGCCTGAACCAGTTGTTGAGCCTGAACCAGTTGTTGAGCCTGAACCAGTTGTTGAGCCTGGCGCAAATGATTCTCAGTTAACAGCCCACTCTGATCAAGATCCACGTACGTTGCTGCGTTGTCCACCTCAAGAGCTGACCGGCGAGTGGAACCCAGAAAAGTGGGACTACTGGTTACAGAAGGCTCGTGAAAGCGAGGTATTGGCACAAGATGAGCTAGCACTAGCACGGCAAGGTACAATGACTGGTCAATGCAATGGCAAAGCCACGTTTTTGACCAGTGTTGATAGTAAGCATTTGCAGGTCACTTTTCAGCAATTGGCAGCTAAGTTACAACAGCAATTTACGCAAGCTGACATTGACTTGAAAATTGATAGTAGTATCATGCAGACCGAAGATAAAACCCCAGAGCGCCGACAGAAGAAACGTTTAGAGCAAGCGAAAACCGTTGCTGAAACGAAATTACTAAAAACACCAGTAATGCAGTATTTAACTGAACGCGGTGAGGGGAAAATGGGTAAAGTACAGCTATATTGAGATTTTAGAGCAGTGTTTGCTCAAAGTATCTAAAAGTATATTTATATATTGAACGTAGTTTTATATTAAATATCAAGGTGATAGCAATATATCACCTTGATATTTTTGTTTTTATTACGGGTCAAAATATATTTATCAAACAAGAGAGAACCATTTGATAACGATAAGATGAATGCAAAGTCGTTATAATGGTTAAGTTATATTAAAAACTGAAATGACGTTTAGGTGAGAATATGTTGGATAATTTACGCGGTATGGCTGTGTTCGCCAGTGTGGTCGGACATGGCTCTTTTAGTGGCTCTGCACGTGAGCTAGGTATTACAACCAGTGCAGTCAGTCAGCAAATTCGTTCGCTAGAGAACGAGCTTGGCGTGGTGTTGCTACATCGCTCGACTCGTAAGCTAAGCTTAACAGAAGCTGGTGAGAGCTTTTATGAAGCGGCAAAAGATGTCGTTAGTGCAGCAGAGCAAGGGCGTATCAAAGTTAATCAATTGCGTGATGAGCTAGCAGGTAGCTTGCGTGTATCGACGACTCCTGAGCTTGGTGTTAATCACATACTGCCGGCACTCTCTACGTGGATGGCGGCACATGATGATTTAAGCGTCACCTATCTAGCTGACAATCATTATATCGATATGATTGATGAGCGTATTGATATTGCTATTCGCATGAGTCCATCGATTAATGATTCTAGTTTGAGCAGTCATCCATTGACCGATGTGCGCCAACTGTTGGTTGCTTCACCTCAGTATTTGCGTCAGCACAGTAAGCTAAATACGCCTAAAGATTTGGCTGAGCATCAATTAATCTGTATTGAAATCATGAAAGATGCCAATCAGATCGATATGATTCAGACTGAAACTGGCAAAAAAACGCGTGTCAAAATGAACTCACGTATCTATACCAATAACGTGTTTATGGCAACGACGTTGGCTAAAGAAGGTCATGGTTTGGTTAGAATGTTAGAAATGGACGTCAAAAAAGAGCTTGAAAGTGGAGAGCTGGTAGAAGTGTTGACTGGCTATCAATTGCCAAGCTTTGTGCTATATGCGGTCACTTTAAATCGCGACCAACAGCCAGCTAAAATTACTCGTTGCCTAGAAGTACTGAAAAAATACTTCCATGCAAACTAAGTGTTGTTCTCACTACGCACGAAACGTTTTTAGTTAGCAATAAGCAGTTAGCAAAAAGCCTATAGATAATGAATCATCTATAGGCTTTTTTGTTGTCTGTTATTAACGTTGAAGCATGCTTTAAAATGATGGCTTCAACAGATTGATTAAACGCTCAGCGACTTGTGTGCTTTCATCACGGCTCATGTTAAGCGGCGGCAGCAAACGTACAACATGACCACCGGTCACATTAATGATCAGCTTTTGCTCATCACGGGCACGATCCACCAGTTGGCTACAATCCATATCTTCAGGTAGCGCGATACCAATCATCATACCTGCACCGCGACTACTAACGCCATGTTGGCCAAATGTATCAACGATACTTTCTCTGATAAATAAACCCTCAGTTACTGCGTTTTCCATAATATTACTATTTGCTAGCACGTCATATACGCTATGTACCACGCGGCTGGCCAATGGCGTACCACCATAAGTAGAGCCATGGCTACCAGCACCAAACAGACCATTGGCGCGGCCACGTACCATGCACGCACCGACTGGGAAACCATTACCTAGACCTTTGGCTGTCGTCAACACATCAGGGCGAGCATTGCTATGTTGATAAGCAAAATATTTACCCGTACGGCCATTACCTGTTTGCACTTCATCCAGCATAAATAGCCAGTTATGAGCGTCACATTCTGCTTGCAACTCTTCAAGATAAGTGAAGCCATTGGCTGCCGTATTTAGGCCACCTTCGCCTTGAATCGGCTCTACAAAGATAGCGCAGATGTCATCATGTTCTTGAGCAGCTTGTTTAACGGCAGCTATATCGCCAAATGGCACACGAATAAAGTCCTCATCTAGCGTATAAAACCCTTCGCGCGCTTTTGGATTTGCAGTAGCTGACAAAGATAATAACGTACGACCATGGAACGATTGCTCCATTACGATAACTTTTGGACGTTTAAAACCTTGTTTGTACGCGTATAAACGTGCCAGTTTCAATGCAGCTTCATTGGCTTCAGCGCCGCTATTGGCAAAAAACACACTGTCCATTTGGGCGGCGGTACATAGTATCTCTCCAGCGCGCTCTTGCCAATCAATGCCAAACAAGTTACTTGTATGAATTAACGTACCTGCTTGCTGCTGAATCGCGTCAGTGACTTGTGGATGACAGTGTCCTAAGCCGCATACCGCGATACCAGTTAAGGCATCTAAGTAAGGCGTGTCATCTTTGGTATAGAGCCAACTGCCTGCACCGCGTGTAAAGCTGATTGGTTGACGATTATAAGTGGGCATCAGGTAAGTAGCAGACATGTAAAGCATCCTTTGTATAATAATTGAGTAAGAGTGTGGGTTATAGCTCGTCAGAAAAAGGCGTGGTTTCTGCAGGTAAGGTGTAGTCTTCGTTTGCCCAAGCACCTAAGTCAATCAGCTTGCAGCGACTGCTACAAAACGGCTTATATTTATTGTCTTGCCAGGCCGTCTGAGTACCGCAACGTGGACAAGGGTAGGTCTTTGGGGGCGTGCTTGCAGTAGAATCAGTCATAATAAAAGAGAAATGTCCTAAATGTTATTAGTATTGGTTGCATATGGCATAAGCATAAAACGCATCCGTCATTGAAATTACGACTAAACGAGGCGTACTTGCTATCGCTGTATTACTATTCAAGTGGATTGACTATATAATAGCATGGGGCCGAATAATGACAAAAGACAAATGCTTTAAGGATAGTAGATGACCGACAATATTGATCTCACGCATCAGCAAGAGCGTGCCTTTCAACCACAAAAACTGTCAGCACCGCGTGACTTTATTATTCCAAATATCATCAATGATAATAAAGATGAAAAACCGTTGATGCTAGAGATTGGGGCAGGGAAGGGTAAGCATGCACTTAGCTTTGCTGCACAAAATCCTGATAAGCATCTGATAGCCATTGAACGCACGCGTAATAAATTTGAAGCATTCTCAAAATTAGCTACTCTACAAAATTTATCAAACCTAGACGCGATTCATGCGGATGCGATTGCATGGACAGTGCATGCCATTAAACCAAATAGCTTGGCTAAAATATATATTCTTTATCCCAATCCTGAACAGCACAATCCAAATCAGCAATGGCTGAACATGCCTTTTTTTGAGTTTTTATTATCACGCTTGCAGGTGGGCGGAGAGGTGATATTAGTCACTAATATCGAATCCTATATGGACAATGCAGAACACCAAGCAACCAAAGTATGGTGTCTACCATCAACACGTTCTCGAGTACCAGCGACCAGTCAGCGCACTCATTTCGAAGTGAAATACCTTGCCCGACAAGAAGTGTGTTGGGAGCTAAGCATTCGTAAGCCGAAGTGGTATAAAACAAGATTTGATGATTGGCAGGTAAGTGCTATAAGCGAAAAATAATAGCCTAAGTAAATATAGGACTTATATCAGTGATACACAGTAAAGTTAGTAATATTAGATATAAAATAGCCTAAGCAAATAAAATAAAAAAATTAAAAAGCCGTCACTAAAGGACGGCCAAAAATTTGCACGGTTTATAAATAAGGTTTTACGAGGCTATTAGAGTTGGTATGCGCATCTAAAACAGTCAGAAAAGTATATGCACCGATAAACTTGCGGCTAATAAACATAAATTCTTTTGGTGGTAGATTAAATTCAAAAGATTGCATTGCACGTGTGGCCGTAGTGGATAGACGTGAATGTAGTTTACTGTTGGCCCAAATATATCGATTCTGCTCATCTAAACATTCGCTAGGGATGTTGGTATTTTTCTCAGGGTCACTAAAAGGCTCGGTAGCAAGCAAAAATAACGAGGCAATATCCGAACGTACTTTATTACTCATGCTATCGAAAAAGTCGTATCCTTTCATAGCAATGCTCATTGCTTGCTGGTCATGGCGATATCCCGCACGTAGTAGATCACGGGCAATCGTTAATAAGTTACCATCAAACTGACGAATCGCTCCAAAATCTAGCAAAACCAATCTATCGATATCTTCATCGTTTTCGCTCACACGCACTAAATAATTACCAAAGTTGGGATCTGTTTGCATCTCACCCCATACAAAAATCTCTTGCATCATGATTTCTATGGCTGCTTGGCCAATGGCATTACGGCGTTCATGAGGTAGTAATTGCAGTGCTTCCGAGACCACAGTGATACCTGGCTCGTATGACATACATAGCAGACGCTTTTTAGAATAAGTGCGATTAATCTTAGGCACGATATAGCGAGGATCATCGATTAAACGCTCATAAAAACGCTCCGTCGTAGCCGCTTCCGCTTCATAATCGACTTCGTGATGGAGTAGGTCACGTATTTCCTCAAACCAAGCGTCGAGTGCGCGTGTTTGGGGAACGATATTACTTACTTTTAACAATCGTTTGAACAAGGCAAGATCAGAGTTGATAGCGTCTGCCACACCCGGATACTGAATTTTTAATACAACTTGTTCGCCAGTGGCGAGTACGGTCGCACGGTGAACTTGAGCAAGAGAAGCGGTTCCGATGGGGACAGGATCAATGTCTAGCTCGTTTAGTTTGTTGCCCAGTAACTGGCGTAATGTTTGCTCAATCGTCGGCCAAGTCAATGTTGCCGTGTCATCATTAAGGGTTTGCAAAGCACGCGTAATCTCTGGCGGCAGTATATGCTCACCATAAATCGCTAGCATTTGACCAATCTTGACGACCGAACCTTTCAATTTACCTAGCTCTGATGCCAGATAATTTGCTTGAGTTTCCATAAACGCCTGATTGCGTGCAGTACGAGCTTCTTTATTTAAGAACATACCAGACACGCTATTACCCGCCCAACGACGACCAATATTCAAAGAAGTTTTTGCAATCGACATACGACGATCAAACCCTGAGGTTTTTAGGCTATCGATTGACTGCTTGTTGCTAAAAGGTTTAGACGTATCATTTGCCATAAGTATAATCATTCATCCAATTGGTATTGATTTGCGGGTTCGAAACCTACAATACAAGGGAGACGTGATGCACAGGTACAAAATTGTATCATATAAAGCGTGTGGGTTTTATGAGCCTGAACTGGCCATTGATAGTTACTTTGTAAGCTAATATCTAGCGGTAACTATTGATAAATAGGTGCTTACTAGTTTGAGTATGATTGATAAATAGCTAGAATTTTTTAGCAAGGTCACTTGTTATTAAAACTTAGAAAAATCTATTTATAACTAATAGCTAAGTGTCAAAAAGATACTAAAAAATAAGACCTAGCATGATGCTAGGTCAAATAGTGATGTAGAGCCATAAAATACAGAAATACTATTAATCAAACACATTGAGCAAAACCTTCGCATTATCTAAAACATTGTCCAAGACGTTACTCAATATGTTTTTAGGATGCCTTAGCTGCTAAGCATTTTCGCGAGTGATGGCATGGTGTCCAATATCACGGCGATACTGCGCACCATCGAAGCTAATAGCAGCGGTAACTGCTAATGCAGCTTGCTGAGCATCAGAAATACTATCTGCTAGCGCAGTCACACATAAGACGCGCCCGCCGTTTGTGACGACTTCTTTATCATTATCGTTAGAAAGTGCCGTACCAGCATGGAAAACTTTAACAGCTTCGTCGTTGTTAGGATCTAGTTCTGGCAAGCCAGCAATCACATCACCTTTAGATGAAGTTTCAGGGTAGCCTTTTGATGCGACAACGATACCTAGAGCAGGGCGCGCATCCCATTTGGCTTCACTAGGTAATTGACCTGCCAAACCTTGTGCGACCAAATCGACCATTGATGACTGCAAACGCATTAAGATAGGCTGCGTTTCTGGATCACCAAAGCGGCAATTGAACTCGATGACATACGGGTCGCCTGCCTTATCAATCATAAGACCAGCGTATAAGAATCCAGTATAAGGATGGCCTGCGTTTTTCATTGCATCGACTACTGGTTGAATCACTTGCTGCATGACCTTGTTATGAACATCGCTCGTAACAACTGGAGCAGGGGAGTAGGCACCCATACCGCCAGTGTTTGGACCAGTATCACCTTCAAAAGCACGTTTGTGATCTTGGCTGGTTGCCATTGGTAGGATATTGTCACCATCAATCATACAGATAAAGCTGGCTTCTTCACCTTGTAAGAACTGCTCGATAACCACGCGGCTGCCAGCATCACCAAACTTATTATCCGCTAGCATATCGTCGATAGCTTCATGTGCTTGTTCGATCGTTTCAGCGACGATGACGCCTTTACCTGCAGCAAGACCGTCTGCTTTGATAACGATAGGCGCGCCTTGCTCATCGACGTAGGCTTTTGCAGCGACTGCGTCTGTAAAACCTTGATAAGCAGCGGTTGGGATATTGTTTTGCTCCATGAACTCTTTAGCAAAAGTTTTTGAGCCTTCTAACTGTGCACAGTATGCTGTTGGGCCCCATGCTTTGATACCTGCATCACGACAAGCATCAACAATACCCGTAACCAAAGGCGCTTCTGGACCAACAATTACCATGTCGATATCATTATTTTGACAAAACGCGATAACAGCACTATGCTCGCCTGCGTCAGCGTCGGTAGACTCTAGCGTAACGTTTTGGCATTTAGGCTCAAGGGCGGTGCCAGCATTACCAGGAGCGATGTAGACATTTTTTACATTGTCATCTTTTGCACATTGCCATGCCAATGCGTGTTCGCGACCACCTGAGCCAACCACCAAAATATTCATCATACCTTTTGCCCTTAGCATTAAAGTTAATAGTGAGCGAGTCGTACGCTCTTAAATATGTTGGCATATTCTAACAAAAAAACGCCTTCAATTACCATGAGTATCCGCCTGCCAGCACCGAATCATCCATATCGATGTCCAAAACCGCGTTGTCTCATTAGTAAAGGTTATCGACACATCGCTGATTCATGAAATGATGTTGTACACTTTAGCTCGCGCCTTATGTGCGTTACACTTCACTATATTGGTAGTATTAAATTCTGATGGCTACATATTAATAAAAAATAAGAGCAAAAAAGGAGAAAATTTCTAACTGTTATAAAAATAAAATAAGTCGCGTGAATGGAAATACTGCACCGTTGCACCAATGATGAATATGCAGTAACAGTAGTCACTCTAAATCGATAAACTTAAATAAATAAATGTTAAACCAAATCTATAAAAAAAGGACGCAGGAAATGCCAAACTCCCTCAGTATCGCAAAAGAGCGCATTAGCCAGATAAGCGATATTGCTACCAGTTATGTACAAAAAGACAAATCGTTATTTGATCATTTTATTCATAGCTATTATCAACCGCTGCATCAAGAAACTGCAGAGGCGATTAGTAATGCTGACTTGGCGGGCATGGCGCTACATCACTTTACACTACTCAAAGCTTACGACGGCAGCAAGCCGCAGCTGACAGTACTAAACCCAGCAGCAGAAGAGCAGCATTTTCACAGCTCGCACACTGTCATTCAAATCGCAGCTTATGATAGACCGTTCTTAGTTGATACGATTTTGATGAGCCTAGAAGCTGAAGGTATCGATGTTCATCGCACTTACAATATCATTATCAGTGTTGAGCGTGATGACAATGGTGATATTACCCATATCGAAGGCGCACATGAAAGTGCCACCTCACATATGTCATTGATTCATTGTGAAATTGCTTACCAAGACAACGAAGACTTGGAAGCACTTCAACAGATGCTGATGTCAAAAATTGACACGCTTGATACGGTCGTTGGCGACTGGAAACAGATGCGTGCGCAGTTGAATGACATCAAAACTGAGCTTTCAACTAAGCCGCTACCGGAAGTATTCTACTCACAACAAGAAATCCAAGCATTTTTAGATTGGATCTTAGACGATCACTTTATATTCTTAGGATATCGTGAATACCGCTTGGAAGGTGGTCAGTCTATCGAAGTGACTTCTGAGCCGACCGATTTGGATTTATTTGCGATTGGTAACAGTGGCCTTGGTCTATTACGTGGTTCTGAAAAAGACAAGCTATCAGAAAGCTTTAGCCAATTGCCTAGAGGCTTAAAGCAATTATTGACTGAGCCGCGCGTGTTGATGCTGTCTAAATCAAGCCGTGTATCACCTGTGCATCGTTCAGTATATATGGACTTTTTGGGCATTCATAAGTTCGATGATAACGGCAACCTAATTGGTGAATACCGCTTTATCGGTTTGCTTACGTCACAAGCCTATCAGCTGACTGTACAGCAAATACCGCTATTGCGCGAAAAAGCCAATAAGATTATGGCAATGGCGGACTTGCCACGCGATGGTCATGCCCATCATAAGATGATGCATGTGATTAACACCTTACCACGCGATGATTTGTTTCAAGCCAGCGTCGAAGAGCTATACCCAATTGTTTCGGGTATTACTCAGCTACAAGACAAGAAGAGCTTACGTCTATTTAGCCGTATCGACCATTACCAGCGTTTTGTTTCGTGCTTGGTCTATATCCCGCGTGATAAGTTCAATACCGAGCTACGTATTAAAGTACAAAACGTCCTAAAAGACGCCTATAACGGTATGTCTTCAGGATTTACTACTGAATTTAACGAATCTGCGCATGCTCGTGTGCATGTCCACGTACGTACCGTGCCTGGTCAAGTAAATGACGTCAATATCGCCACACTTGAAGCCAAGTTATCAGCACTCATGCAGTCATGGGATGATAATTATCAAAAAATGCTACTCGACAATGTAGGTGAGCAACAAGCCAACGCTTTAAATCGTCGCTTCTTAAACTATATTCCTGCTGCCTACCAAGAGCGTTTTGATGCTCGTACTGCAGTCGAAGATACGAAACGTTTGGCGGGACTGACTGCAGAAAACCCGATGCTCTGGCATTTATACCAGTCGACAGGCGATGCACGTAACCAGCTCCACCTAAAGCTATACGGTCGCGAGCAGCCGGTTATCTTGTCAAAAGTATTACCAATACTTGAAAACTTTGGGGTATCGGTTATTTCAGCACAGACTTATGAGTTTGACTTGCCAGAGCAGCCTATCTGGATGCAAGAGTATGAGCTGACCCTAGAGCATGTCGATACGGTCAATATGCAAGTCGTGCGTGGTCAGTTCGAAGACAGCCTAAAACAAATCTGGGCAGGTCGCGTTGAAAGCGATTCATTTAATGAATTAGTACTAACGACCAAGCTCGATACTTATGATGTCGTCGTATTGCGTGCATTGTCTCGCTATATGCTGCAAGCACGTGCCCCATTCTCTAGTGCTTATATTCAGCAAACTGTGGTCAAAAACAGCGATATCAGCGTGGCGTTAGGTAGTTTGTTTGACGCACGTATGAATCCTAAGTATAGCGAAAAAGAGCGCCAAGAAAAGGCTGCTACCATTCAAGAGAAAATCACAGCTGCGTTAGCAGATGTCGATAGCCTGGATGAAGATCGTATCTTGCGCTGGTACTTAGATTTGATCAATGCGATGGTACGTACCAACTTCTATCAAGTGGATAGTGATGGTCAACGCAAAGATCGTCTGTCATTTAAATTCTTGGCAGCAGACATTCCAAACTTGCCTAAACCAAAGCCAATGTTTGAAATATTTGTGTATTCACCACGCGTCGAAGCTGTGCACTTACGTGGCGGCAAAGTCGCTCGCGGTGGTCTGCGCTGGTCAGATCGTATGGAAGATTTCCGTACTGAAGTACTCGGCCTTGTCAAAGCACAGATGGTCAAAAACGCAGTAATCGTCCCTGTAGGTTCTAAAGGCGGCTTCATTGTAAAAACCAAGAGCATGGCTGATGGTCGTGAGGCGTTCCAAGCAGAAGGTATCGCTTGCTATCAGACATTCTTACGCGGCATGCTTGATGTCACAGACAATATTGTAGATGGCAACATCGTCCCGCCAGCCAACACGGTACGCCATGATGAAGACGATCCGTACTTGGTTGTCGCAGCAGACAAAGGTACAGCTACTTTCTCTGACATAGCCAACGCGCTAGCAGCAGAGTACAACTTCTGGCTAGATGATGCCTTTGCCTCAGGTGGCTCAGTAGGTTATGACCATAAAGCAATGGGTATCACAGCTCGCGGTGGTTGGGAGTCGGTCAAACGTCACTTCCGTATGCGCGGTATGGACATTCAAAACCGTGACGACTTTACCGTTGTCGGTATTGGTGACATGAGTGGTGATGTGTTCGGTAATGGTATGCTGCTATCAACGCATACTAAGCTCGTTGCTGCCTTTAACCATTTGCATATCTTTATTGATCCTAATCCAGATACGGCCGCCTCATACGCTGAGCGCGCACGCTTGTTTGAATTACCACGCTCATCATGGGCAGATTATGAAGCATCATTAATTAGTCAGGGTGGTGGTATCTTCTCGCGCCAAGACAAAACCATCGCTATCAGCCCTGAGATGAAGTCGCTCTTCGATATCAGTGAAGACAGCCTTGCACCAAATGATTTGATCAGTGCGTTACTACGTGCACCTGTCGATCTTATCTGGAATGGTGGTATCGGTACTTATGTCAAAAGTGCAAACGAAACGCATGCTGACGTGGGCGACCGTGCGAATGATTCGCTGCGTATCGATGGTAATGAGCTACGTGCAGCCGTGGTTGGTGAAGGTGGTAACTTAGGTCTAACTCAGCAAGGTCGTATCGAGTACGCTCAAAAGGGCGGACGAATCTATACAGATGCAATCGACAACTCAGGCGGTGTTAACTGCTCGGATCATGAAGTCAATATCAAAATCTTACTTGGCAAAGTGGTCGAGCAAGGTGATATGACACTGAAGCAACGTAATGAGCTGCTTGAGAGTATGACTGAGACCGTAGCAGAATTGGTACTGCGTCAAAACTACTTGCAACCACAAGCGATTGAGCTGAGCCATATCCGTGCCGCAGCCAACCTGAGTGATCATCAGCGCTTTATTCAGATGCTAGAGAGTGAAGGGCGTCTGGATCGTGCGATTGAGTATCTGCCATCAGATGAAGAGATTGCGAAGCGTCAAAAAGCGGATACTGGTCTGACCAATCCTGAACTGGCAGTGGTCTTGGCTTATGGCAAGATGTGGGTTTATGACAATCTACTACTATCTGATTTACCAGATGATCCGTACTTTATCAATGAGCTACGTAAGTACTTCCCAGATGAGCTTGCTTCACGCTTCTTTGATGAGATGACTGAGCACCGTTTGCATCGCGAGATTATCAGTACTTACTTGACCAACAGTGTGGTCAACCGCTTAGGTATTGAAGCGCTATTCCGCCTCTTTGAAGAAACCGATCAATCACTAGCCACTATCGTACGTGGTTATGCGATTAGCCGTGATGTATTCAATGTATCGCGTGCTTGGCAAGCACTGGAAGCATTAGACAATCAAGTTGAGGCGACGTTACTGCTGAACCTTGAGCTACGTCTACGTGATTCACTTGAGCGCGGTGTGGTCTGGTTCATCAACGCCTTCGGTCAAAACTTGCAAGTCGCTGACATGATTAGCCGCTTTAGCGAAAGTGTAGAAAAACTGACTAAGCCAAGTGGATTTATCGAGCAGCAGTTTGCACAATATCTGCAAGAAGATACCAAGCGTTTGATGCAAAAAGAGCTGTCTGATAACGATGCTACGCTATTTGCGATGCTACCGTACCATGTCGATGCGCTTGATGCTGCATTGCTGGCCGAGCAATATGAGCGTCCTGTTGATGAGATTGCAACCCTGTACTTTGAAGCCTATCAAGTGTTGCAATTAGACTGGATGATGGACAATATTGCCAATTTACCACAGCAAGACTATTGGGATCGCCGTGCGCGCCATGCGTTAGTGAACGAGCTGTCACGCAGCTTGCGTCTATTGATGGATGTGGTACTCTCAAAACCAGATGCTAAGCAAGCATTTAGTGAATGGAGAGCAAGACACGTCGATCAGCTTGCAGCAGTCACTACAGAGATGAATAAATTAGATGAGCTGCATAGCAACGATGAAGAAGGCCAAATCGGTCTTTCAACGTTGTCCGTATTGATGAGTGAGCTTAGTGGTTTAGTTACTAAGTAATGAAGTAATATTAACCCAAACTGTCGCACAAAAAACCATCGTTCTTAATGTTCGGTGGTTTTTTGTTGTCTAAACGAAAGGGTTTAGTCGAAAGTATTAAGTAGTAAAGTGATTAACTTATGAGGCTTTTTCACTGACAATTTTATGACACCCTTGGCCACTAATTCGGCTAAATCCACCCGAGAGCTTTTCGACTTTAATCTGGGTTAAAATGCGATCTTTTAGCGCCTGAACATGGGATATCACCCCGATTAATTTACCTTCTTGCTGTAGATTGGTCAGCGTATCAAGCGCAATGTCTAAAGATTCCTCATCCAATGTACCAAACCCTTCATCCAAAAATAGCGAGTCCACGCGTATATTTTGACTGGCCATCTGTGATAGCCCTAGTGCTAATGCTAGGCTAATAATAAAACCTTCGCCACCTGAGAGGTTTTTAGTGCTACGAATTTCACCACCTTGATAGTCATCCATGACGTTGAGCTCAAGGGGGTTGCCATCATCACGAACCAGCAGGTAGCGATTGCTCATCTTTTGTAGCTGAGTATTTGCATGACTGATCATAATGTCAAAGGTAAGTCCTTGAGCAAAAGTACGAAACTTTTTGCCATCAGATGAGCCAATCAATTTGTGCAGTTGCTGCCAAACTTGTAACTCACCTTTTTGGGCGTTAATAGCATCAAGCTGCGCTTGTTGGGTGGTTTTCTTATCTTCGTTGTCTTTTAAACGCTGACTGATTGCACCGATTGACTCAATCCGTTTGTTAAATTCATCTTGGGCTTGTGATTGCTGTTGGGTAAGCGTTTCTCTATCGTCTGTTGTAAGTGGATTAGCCTGCTTAGCCTCAAGTGTCTTTTGGGTGTCTTCTAATAAAGACTGCGCTTGTTTTAGCGCGTAATCGATATGCTGCTGCTGCTGCCTAAGTGCATTACGCTCATCTATGGGCAGGCGTGCATTAGTAAAATCTATTTCATTAGCGAAATCAGAGGCGGCAAGCGCTGACTTAAAGGTATCTTCTTGGCTGCTAAGTGTAATCCTTACAGTAGTCATTTTCTCAGTCACCTGACGTTGCTTATCCAGCAATTGACTAAGTATGTGCTCAGCATTGTCTAACTGTCTTTGCGTAGAGGTCTGCGTGGTTTTAGCCTGATCTAACGCATCACGTAAACGCTTTTCTTCTGTTTCAGGATCTTTATTAGCAAAAACATACTTTCTATCTGTTTGTAATTTCTCAATCGCCTCAGTTCTTTCTGCCACGAGTTGAACCAGTTTACCAAGCTCATTTTTTTCTTTGTCGAGCTGAGACTGCTTAGTCTCGATTTGTGTTTCTAGACGACTGAGTGATGTTTTTAGGTTTTGTTGATCCTCTTTATAGTCGTTGAACTGTTTCTTGATTTGTAAAAATGCACTGTGACATTGGCGCAGGGTGTTGATATGCGACTGATATTCCGTTTCACTTAGTATGGCTTGGCCTTCAATACTGGTTATCAACGGTTGTAATGATTGCAGTGAAGAACGTATCGCCATTTTTGCATCTGACTGATGTTTGTCAGCGGAATATTTATTTAACGGAGCTAATATATCGGTTTTGAGCACAGTCAATTCAGAAAAATTATCATGATATTTCTTGTCTAAGTTTTCTATAGCCCATGCTATTTTTTCACTATTGCTCTCAATCTCGTTAATAGTGCTGGTTAGCTCACGCTGCTCCTTGTCTAACGCTTCGATGTCATTACGCATCGTAGAGAGCGACTCGCTAAGCGTTTCATATTGAGTTAACGTATTTTTAAGAGATTCTCTACGCTTACCTAGCTCGATTTTGCTACTGTCTAATAATGACAGCGCATCTACATGCGTCTCAATCTGCATCAATGGTTTTAATGTTTCAGCAACAAATTGAGAATAGCCTTTATTTAGTACTGAACTGACCAACTGGTCGATATCTGTCTTTAACTTTTGTATTTGGTGATTTAGCAGGGTTTGTTGCTCTTCCGCTTGCGAGAACTGCTGCCTTACAGTTGCCTGAGTAATACGACGTTTAGATAAAGTATCTTCTAAGTTGGATATAGTCGTATCCAGCTCTGCTATTTGCCGCTGAGTTTGCGTTGCTTCCGTTTCTTGTATCAAATGTGGGTGGTCTGCACTATAAGGATGCTCTAGCGATCCACAAAGCGGGCAGGGATGACCATCTTTTAGGTCAGCGATATAGTCTTCTAACTTGGCGACTTTTTGTAGTAAATGCAGCTGGGCTTGTTTGTCTTGACGCTTTTCTTTGGCAGCGCTGATAGCCGATTCATTATCAGCGATTAAGCCTGCCAGCTTTGTGAGGTCGTTACTCATTACTGGCAAGGTCGCAACTATTTTCTCTACTTGTACGCTAAGCTCATCTTGCTGTTTTGCCTTAACGCTCACTTGGTCAAGTTGACGGTTGATATCATCAATCTGCTCTTGCTCATCTCGCATATCAGCCAATGACTGCACTTGGGTTAATGCTGCTTGCTCTTGTTGTAAAGCGGCTAATTTATCCTGTATAGACAACATGGTGGTGTCTTTTGTCTTTTTCTGTTGATTTAAGACGTCAAGATTGGCGCGATACTGGTGGATCTGTTGCTGCTGGCTTGTTTTATCATCTGATAGGGCGGTATTCTCTTGCAATAGGGCTTTTAGTCGGCCGCAATGACTCTTAAAATTCGCTATATCACTATCGATAGTGTTTAATTCATGGGCGTCATTAAGATAGCTTTCGACACGTGCGAGCTGGGTTTTATTTTGTGCAGCCTGTTGTTTATGTTTGTCTATCTCTTTATTTAAATGTTGAGTGCTGCTCGTTAGAGTTTGCTGTCTTTGCTCAATGTCTTTTAAGATATGCGTGTTCTGCGCAATCTCCACATCGAGTCTACGCGCCTGCGCAATATTGGGTAGAGCCGTTTGCAAAGCATCATGGGTAGCTTGTGTATGAGTTTTCGCTGTCTCTAGATGTGTGGTTGCTTGTTCTAAATCATTTTGTTTTTGCGGTAAGATGCTGCTGATTTGCTGCTGTTCTTCTTGTAAACGTTTTAGATTATCTCGACTATGGACAAGTTGGCTGAACTGACTAT
This sequence comes from Psychrobacter sp. APC 3279, assembly GCF_030407795.1. Classification (NCBI taxonomy): domain Bacteria; kingdom Pseudomonadati; phylum Pseudomonadota; class Gammaproteobacteria; order Moraxellales; family Moraxellaceae; genus Psychrobacter; species Psychrobacter sp. APC 3279. Next base: position 86,693 of record NZ_JASDCR010000010.1, read on the forward strand.
CAATTTCTAGTGCTTTATTAGCAGCGATTAAGCGTTTGGCACTAGGGATAAAGTCTTGCTGAGCCTGCTGAGCCTGATCTAGATCATTTTGATAAGTATTCAGTTTTTCTTTTGACTCTGTCACGCTATCTAGCCACTTTATCTTTTCAGCCAAATCTTGAATGGTTCGCTGCTGCTCACTTTGGGCACTTTGATATGACTGCAAGTCAGCTTTTAACTGATTTTCTTCATCGGTATCTAAAAGCATCAAACCGTTTAAACCGTATTGCAGTTTGCTGAGAATTTCCTCTTCGGTACGTTTTTTATCATGAACCTGTGTGGAGATAGTTGCGTAAATATCAGTGCCTGTAATTTTCTCTAAAATATCAGCACGTTCATCAGCCTTTGCCTTTAGAAATGCTGAAAAACTGCCCTGAGCCAGCAATATAGAGCGAGTGAACTGCTGAAAATCCATCCGAGTCAGTTCAATGATCTTGTTCTTGGTATGTTTTAAGGTGCTCTCTAACAGCTCATCCTCTTTTGACGAATCATTGACGTTTAGCTTAGCAATTTCATGAGTCGCATCTTGCAGATTGCCATCTGCTTTATTGTAAGCACGGCGCTGTCCCCAGCGGCAGCGATACTGATCACCATTCAAATCAATCACTACTTCAGCGAAACACTCTGCCGTCTGCCTGGTCATCACTTCATTGCTGCTCTTACTGATGCTATTAATCCTTGGCGTCTCACCATATAGCGCTAAGCAAATAGCATCCAATATGGTGGTCTTGCCAGCACCTGTTTGCCCTGTAATAGCAAAGATACCTTCATTGGTAAAGGCAGTATCAGCAAAATCAATATGCCATTCACCTTTTAGGGAGTTGAGGTTTTTTAGTCTGAGTTCGATTAGGCGCATGGATAAGTCTTAATATTGGTAATAGCCGCAACTGCGAAAAATTTAGGAAGATAAGGAAGTGTGGTCATGATATGTCGCTTATATCATTCCGCCTGTTTGTCTTCATGACGTAAGTTATAAAGTATCTGACCATAGGCATCGCGCAATGAGTCTTTTTGAGAATCAGCCACATCATTTATCGTCAAGCAGCGCTCAAACACTTCCATCTCATTTAAGTCCTGCAAGTTCTCTGAGGTCTGCTGTTGATTAAGCACTTTGTTATAAGTACGAGTGTTTTTTATCTTAAGCACTTCACATGGCAACCCTTCTACCATTGCTTGCACTTGCTCACGCAAATCACTGACGATTTCGTCACCTGTATAGACAACCTCCAGCCAAATAGAGTCAGATTGCGTAAGCGCTCTAATGGTTTGTTCAATCGTGGTTAGGTCACCAGATATTTGCGCCAATTGTTGGAACTTTGGGATGGGTAGGGACACTACTTGCATCTGATTAGCATCATCGCGATGTAGGATTTCATTGCTAGTCACGGCATAAGTCGAGGTTGGTTGATTGTTTGTATCTTGCTCAACAGGAGTATTTTCTATGGCAGTAGATTGTGCTACCTCTTCATTATCTGAAGGCTCATCAAAGCCAAACAAATCATCCATGAAAGGAAGTTCCTGACTCGCCACTTTTTTAGCGGTTTTTTCTGCTAATTTATCTACTGATTTTTTCACTTGGGCGACTTCAATGTCAGCAGTTGTATCGATAGCATGAGGAGTAATACTATTAGGTGCAACGTTTAGCTCTGAGATGTCGTTATTGAAATGTTCTGCGGCACCAAACTGTACGAGCAATACTTGCTTTTGTTGTTTGGCCTCTCCGAAACCCATGGCGATGGGTGAGCCTGAGTAGCGAATACTCTCACGACCGCCAACGCGCTGCGGCACGTGCAAATGTCCAAGTGCGACATAATCGAAGCCATCATTGAACATATCGGCGGAGATTTTACCTAGTGAGCCGACATAGAGCTCGCGTACACCATCATCCTCAGTTGTTTTGCCACCAGATGCGAATAGATGTCCTGTCGCGATAATAGGAATATATCGCTGATGCGTTTTGATTAAATCGGCTTGTTTAGTTTTCGCAATGTCTGCAACATTGTCATAATGCGCACAAATACCAGCGATAACATTGGCGTCTTTGCTATCTGCGGACTCGCCAGCGCTACTGCTACGTACATCCCGATCGCGCAGATAGGGCACAGCGGCAATAATACAATGGGGGTTGTTGTCGTCATCACCCAAGACCAATACTTCGTCGTCCAAGTTATCACAAGCCGTGCCGATCACATGGACATTTAAAAATTTAAGCACATTGCTTGGCGCATCTAAAAAAGTTGGTGAATCATGATTACCTGCGACAATAACCACATGCTGACAGCAAGAGCGTGAGACCTTACCCAAAAACTCATAATACAGCGCTTGGGCTTTATTGCTAGGGGTCATGGTATCGAAAATATCACCTGCGACGATCAATATGTCTACTTTTTGCGCGCTGATGGTGTCTTGTAGCCAATGCAGGAATGACTCAAACTCTTCGTAACGGAGACGCCCATACAGACGTCGCCCCAAGTGCCAGTCAGAGGTATGCAATATGGTTAAAGGTTTCATTCGCGTGGTTAAAGAACAAGACAAGCTAGCATCAGGTATGGGCATAAGTAGACTATGATTATGAGCAGTAGAAAGTCTTCATTCTAGCAAGAATCGTTGAGATTTGCGCTGTTGCCAAAAGAAAACCCTACCAATAATATACTGGTAGGGTTTACTCATTATTCATGACTCATCGTTTTGCAGGTTAGCAGTAAGTGCTAGTCAATAATCAATTGCTCCAGACCATCTCCTTGCTGCGTTGCAAGATTTGCGACCATCGATAGGGCATGAGCTTGTTGGTCTATGGGTTGTTGTACTGTTTCACCTCTTGATCCTTCACGCAACCAATTTTTAGCGATGTCATCGCTGTTTTGACTGTGCTGCTGATTTTGTAAATTATACCAAGCCAAATCATGATGCAAGCTGACTACGTCGCCCATAATTAGGAGGGCAGGCGTTGGCAATTGTGCTTGTTCTTGTTTGGCAACAATCGTTGCAAGCGTACCTGTCAATACTTGCTGATTGGGCATACTCGCATTAGAGACGATAGCAATCGGCGTCTCGCTACTACGACCAGCATCAACCAAGCCTTCAGTCAGACGAGCCAGCGAGTGCAGACCCATATAAAACACGACTGTCTCATCAGTATTTAAAAAGTTCTCAAAATTACTGTTGGGTGCACCAGCTTTCAAAAATCCCGTCACAAAACGCACCGACTGTGAATGGTCACGATGAGTTAGCGGAATGCCTGCATAGCTAGCAGCGGCATTGGCAGCAGTAATACCAGGAACGACTTGATATGGCACATTATGTGCCCGCAGGCTTTCGATCTCTTCGCCGCCACGTCCAAAGATAAATGGATCGCCACCTTTTAAACGCACGACACGGCGACCTTGTTTGGCATGATTGACGAGTAGCTCATTGATGCCCAACTGCGCGACCGTATGGTTGCTGCGTTTTTTACCGACGAATACTTTATCAGCATCACGGCGACATAAGTCCAACACCTGCGGTGAAACTAGTGCATCATAAAACACCACGTCCGCTTGCTGCATTAGACGCAAGGCTTTAAAGGTCAACAGCTCTGGATCACCAGGGCCTGCGCCAACGATATATACTTCACCAACGGCTGGTAAGGCTTTTTCTGGCTCATCCGATGCGACAGGCTTAATGGTATCCGACTCTCTAACCGAGTTTGCATCGTCGCTTTTCTTACTGATAGCCGCTGCGGTACTATCCAAATCGGCTTTTAACTGTGCAGCCGCTTCAGTTTCATTACCGGCAAACATCAGCTGACTGACCTGACCTTCAAATGCTCGCTCCCAAAACTGACGACGGCCAGTAAGCGTCGGTATCTTGGCTTTTACCTCACTGCGGAATTCACCTGCCAGCTTGGCCAATTTTCCATAGCCTTGCGGGATTAATGTCTCAAGGCGTGCCCGTAACAGACGTGCCAGTACTGGCGCTTTACCATTTGATGAGATACCAATCACAATGGGATTGCGATCGATAATCGCTGGAAAGATAAAGTCACATAAATGCGGCGTATCGACCACATTGACTGGAATGTTTAGCTCAGTCGCATCTGCATGAATCTGGTGATTCAGCGTCTCATCATCAGTCGCAGCAATGATTACCCGTGCGCCTGACATATAGGTTTTATTATAATTCTCATAGATAAACTGGTGCTTATCATCAGTTAGCAAAGCTTGTAGCTCATGGCTGATATCGGGTGCAAGTATAGTGATACAGGCACCTGCACGGCTGAGCAAATCCGCTTTACGCAGTGCCACTTCGCCGCCGCCCACGATAAGCACTTTACGGTCTTCTAATTTAAAAAATAGCGGGAAGGTGTTCATAGTGTCACCATATATTTAATTGTTTATTATAAAAGGTAGAAAAGATATAAGGAATGCCGCCATTATGAGGTATCACAAGCACACTCTCACCTAGTGAATTGGCATTAGTATATTCGTTTTTGAGATATTAATTCATATTTTAGCTAGTAATAGGAATAGCGGTAAGTTTTCGATATATAGCCAGAGAACTAGTAAAAGGCTACGGCATTACTCTCCCTAGAGGTACTATTTGTACAATCTGCAATCGACTGCCTTGTACCCATATTAGATTTCTTTGACTATAGATAGAACAGGCACAAAAAAATCCCGCTTAACGACTCTATTAAGAGCCAAGCGGGATTTTTTATTTATACAGCTATAGCCGTTATTCAATAAACAATAGCTATAGTCAGTGCCTTACTATAGCTGAGTATGCAAACCACACTCACGGCTTTCTTCTACCTTAGTTGGATCAAAGTAGTCATGCTCGTTTGGCAAGTTGTGCTCTTCTAGATATACGTCTAAATCAGCATCGGTTTTTTCAAATAATGGCGCTACTTTTAGCACACCGTCTTTTGATAAGCTAAGTACGTCAAGACCTTGGCGGAACTCAGTTTGGTCTTTACGAATAGCATTGAACCACACATCTGGCTTTAGCTCATCTAACGCACGGCGGAATGGCTCAAGTTTAACTTGCTCAGTGAACTCGTCATGCTGTGGGTTATCGATACCTGGGATGCCATTCATCGTCGCGTCACGGTGTGCAGCCGTTTGCTTAGGGATATAAGTAACGACATTTAGGTTCAAATCATGGATAAGCTTGTTGGCAAACTGATAAGTAGCATCAGTGTTGTAACCTGAGTCTACCCACAATACTGTGATATCAGGACGCTGTTTAGCAACTAAGTGCAAAATAGCCGATTCATATGGACGGAAGTTCGTCGTGATGATTGGGTTTTTTGCTTGAGTCAGTGCCCACTCAACGATTTGCTCAGGTGACTTACCTTGCAGGTCTTTGTTGGCTTGGTCAAGATCTAGATTTGGGTGTAATTGGCTCATAATACGTTCCTTAATTGTTGTTAATATAAAAATGTTGAATAAAAATATCGGGTATTACTATAAAAATTATGGTCAGTGCGACAGCTATGCGACTGAAGGCTCTGACGGTTGTGCAAACATCGGTAAATCTGAAGCGCTTCGACCGTCAGAGCTACTAGCAAGGGCAGTAAAGGCTTGCTCAATACCAAATTTAGAATCTGCTTCTAGGTCATGCTCGCTCAATACAAAGCTATCAACGCCCACACGTAGCATATAGGCAATTTGATCGCGGCCAAACGCGCCAGCCACTCGAATCTCGCCTATATAACCAATTTGGCGCAGCGTACGTGCAAAGCTAAAGTGACGGCCATCAGCGAACTTAGGCACATCAATTACGATAAGTGCGTGTGTTGATAAGAACTCACTAAGTCCCTCTAATGCATCAGCGTCAGTATCGGCAGTAACCCACAATCCAAGCCGGCTACTGTGCTGTACGATCAGCTCATAGACTTCTTTAATCAGACCACCAGCCTGTGCGCCCGTAAGATCTAATAGATCAACAAGTGGCACGATGACATCAGGTTTTTCTTGTTTTTGTAATAGCTCAAGCAACGTAATGTTAGTCGATACAATGCTCTCTGGCAGTGCATCAGTAGTAAGTACATGCCATGTATCTTGACTGCCAATATCGACGCCATGACTGTCCAAAATATGGTGATTAGCCATAGACCTTCTCCTTAAATGGATCAATACCAACGCGCTCAACCAATTGACCAAAGCTTTCTACATCGTTATCAGTACTGGCACGTAAGTCCACATAGACATCAACGATCTGCTGTATGGTGTTGGCAACCTCAAGAGCCGGCACAGATTTTCCTAAGATTTTGCCAAGTTTGGCATCGTCGCTAGAGTTGCCGCCAAGGCTAATTTGATACCAATGTTCGCCTTTTTTATCGACACCCAAGATACCAATATCGCCTGTATGATGGTGCGCACAAGCATTGATACAGCCAGACATGTTCAGGCGAATCTCACCCAAGTCGTATAGATAGTCTAGGTCATCGAACTGTTTTTCGATTTGTTCAGCGATGTTGTGCGTCGTTGCATTGGCAAGCGAGCAGTAATCCCAACCTGGGCAGACAATCATATCTGTTAGGGTGTTGATGTTTGCGCGTGCTAAATGCAATTCTGATAGCTGCTGCCACAATTCATAAAGCTTATTGGTTTGCACATCAGCGAATACTAGATTCTGCTGATAAGTACCACGCAGCTCACCAAAGCTATATTTGTCAGACAGGTCAGCCAGTGCATCCATCTGTGATTCACTGACATCACCGGATGGTACATATTTGCCATCGACCAAACCTGCTTTGAGAGAAATAACCACGGCACGATAGCCCGCTATTTTATGGGCTACGGTGTTTTGGTTATACCAATTGGCAAAGTCTTTATCAGCATCTAGTTGCTGTTGTAGCTCAGACTGTACTTGTAGTGCGTCAAACGATACATAGTCAGGCTCACTAAAGAAGCTGCTCGCAGTGGCAAAGTTCTCATCAGTCAAAGTCAATGGGCCATCTTTGGTATGAGCTTCCCACTCGGCATCGACCAATTTAGCAAAGGCTGGACCGCCCATGCTTTCGACCAAAATTTTGATACGTGATCTGTATTTGCTGCCTTTGTCACGGCGACCATGCAAGTTATAGACACGCAAGATGGCGTCTAAATAACTAAGCAGATGCTGACGTGGCAAGAATTTATTGATAACTTTACCAAGGACAGGAATACGTCCTAGACCACCACCAACCAATACTTCAAAACCAATCTCACCTTCATCATTGGTTTTTACATGTAGACCGACATCATGTACTTGGGTTGCCGCGCGGTCATCATTAGTACCGATCACAGCAATCTTAAATTTACGCGGCAAAAAAGCAAACTCAGGATGGAAGGTTGACCATTGGCGGATAATCTCGCAATAAGGACGTGGATCAGCGATTTCTTCTTTATGGATACCAGCATATGGATCGGTGGTGGTATTACGGATACAGTTGCCTGAGGTTTGGATGGCATGCATTTGTACTGATGCTAATTCAGCCAAGATATCTGGCACATCTTCTAGCTTTGGCCAGTTCAGCTGAATATTGGTACGGGTCGTGAAGTGCCCATAGCCTTTATCATACTTGCGAGTAATTTCGGCCAATTTGCGCAACTGGTAGCTGGCAAGCAAACCGTAAGGAATGGCGATACGCAACATCGGAGCATAACGCTGGATGTACAGGCCGTTTTGCAATCGCAATGGCAAAAACTGCTCTTCTGGCAGCTCACCTGCCAAAAATCGCTCGGTTTGGTCGCGAAATTGGGCAACTCGTTCCTCTACCAAAGTCTGGTCAGCGTAATTATATTGATACATGACGTAATCTCAGTTTTGTTTTTAATCTTAAAATCAGCGACGAAAATGATTTGCGTGTGTAATAGGTTTTATTGCCGTTCGCAATGTAAATAATTCAGCTATACATCATATAAGCTTGTACCCAGAAACATAAATTCCTTTCAGACATATCCATATCCAAACACAGCATAAATTTTCATAACGAAAGTTAGGTAGCCTATGCGTAACAAATTCAATGCCCAATCGTTAGCACGCTATTTATTATCTAGCGACGGCTTTCTTCTCAGTTTTGTACATTTAATTGCTGTTGCATTTTTGCTCATCTCTTCCAACCATTCTTTTTATAAGAGGTTTTAATAACTATATGTCTCAGACTCAAAGCCAAACCCAATCCCAATTCAAATCAAAGCTGGTTCCTCCACACGGTAGTGCAGAGCTTAAGCCACTATTACTAAATGGTGCAGCACGCGATCAAGCATTAGAACTTGCCAGCACATTGCCAACCATCACCTTAAGCTCACGTGAGCGTGGCGATTTAATCATGTTCGGTATCGGCGGTTTCACTCCGTTAAATGGTTTTATGAATCAAGCGGACTGGCAGGGTGTAGTAGACAACATGCGCTTGCAAAGCGGCGAAAACGCAGGCTTGTTTTGGCCAATTCCTATCACTTTGTCTGCGCCAAAAGAGACTGCGGATAATTTGAGTCAAGGTGACAAAGTAGCCTTGGTCGCTCAAGATGGCGAAGTCATGGGTATCTTGACGGTAGAAGAAACCTACACTATCGATAAAGAGCACGAGTGCCAGCAAGTATTCACGACTACGGATTCAGAGCATCCAGGCGTACAGCAAGTATTGAACCAAGAAGCCGTCAATATTGCCGGTAGTGTCGAAGTGTTGAGCGAAGGTGAGTTCCCAACGTTATATCCAGAAATCTACAAAACGCCAGCAGAAACGCGCGCAATTTTGGATGCTAAAGGCTGGAAAACAGTGGCTGCATTCCAGACGCGTAATCCAATGCACCGCTCACATGAATATCTGGCTAAGATTGCAATTGAGATCTGTGATGGTGTGCTGATTCATTCATTATTAGGCGCATTGAAACCTGGCGATATCCCAGCAGAAGTCCGCCAAGAAGCCATTAAAACATTAATTGATAACTACTTTAGACAAGATACTGTTATCCAAGCAGGTTATCCGTTAGATATGCGTTATGCTGGCCCACGTGAAGCGTTACTACATGCGCTATTCCGTCAAAACTACGGATGTAGCCATCTGATTGTTGGTCGTGATCATGCGGGTGTCGGCGATTACTACGGTGCGTTTGATGCGCAAACGATTTTTGAACATGTTGGTAAAGACGACCTTATCACCCAACCGCTCAAAATTGGCTGGACGTTCTGGTGTAATGCTTGTAATGCTATGGCCTCTGACAAGACTTGCCCGCATGACGCCTCTGAGCACGTTAAAGTGTCAGGTACCAAGCTGCGTAAAGCATTATCAGAAGACGAAGAGGTACCAGATAACTTTAGCCGTCCAGAAGTACTACAGATTTTGCGTGACTACTATGCCGGCATTGCAAAAGAAGAGCGTGCTGAAGTTAAATTAACAGGTGCCTCTGCCGTATAAAAACTGATCATCAGTATAAAAAAATTATACTAAGCCAATCATAAAAAAGGTGTCAGACTTATAGTCTGGCACCTTTTTGTTTTTATCACTACTTTTGAAATGAAAAACACGTCCTAACACATGCTAGCGATGACTATTAAATCTCCAAACCTACTGCCAGCTTTTTATACTCTCCAGCAAGCGAGCCTCCACCTGAGCAAAAATAGTTCAATGCATACTTGTCTGAGCTGTCGATGATGAGGGTATCGTCCTTAAATTGAAAAAAGGCAGTACTGCCATTTACCTTTGCCTGAAAAATCGTGCCATGAGCAGTATCTTGTCCCATTAATGTCGCCTTACCATCGAAGTGACAAGTAGGTTTTTTGATATCGCTGCGTGAGCGAACTTTAATGTCAATCTGTCGATCACCATCTGCTCGTACCATCACGCCAACCCAATCATAGCCTTGTGCTCGTTTGTCGTAGTCGGCAGTAGCGTAATCCGCTGAAACCTTGTCTGTTGAAACTTTATCTGTTGAAAATCTGTCTGCTGAGACATTGGTACCCAAGATATTACTTTCAATAGCTGGCAAAGTAGATGTTGTACTGGCAATTGATTTAACCGTGCTGTGGCTATCGCTATGCACAGTGGGCGACACGCTATTACAGCCTGTTAAAGCAGCTAGGGTATAGGTCATTATTATTAGCCCTACAATAGAATAAAATTGACGGTATAAAAGAGTCATATAAAGGCCTTTGGTCAAGTAGGAGGGTAAGGTTTGCATAGTATCGAGATAATGAAAGTATCATTAATACAGCAAACTTCATGACGTACAAATAATGGTACAGCCTACCCAAATCATAGTCTACTTAATAAACCTGCCAGCAACTACTCAACCCATTTTATTCTTAACGATGCAAAATGATGCAAAACGATTGCTCCTATCACTTATGCCAACTTCACTAGTCGATAAGCTAATTCGTCACTAAGCGTTTGCTATTTCTGCTGCTAGCATAGCTTGCATCATCCCGACAACCGAACTCAAAAGATTGTAGGCTCTGTGATGATGGTCAAGATTTTGACAAAACGCTTCTAATACTTTTATCGAGAGCATCATGCAAAAAAAATTCCAACAAATCAGCATTGCTAGCATTCAATCAACTAATGATAAGCCTGTAAAAGCGCGTGTACTTGCCACCAGCGGCATGCTCGCAGCAGCGATGATAATGACAGGCTGCAGTCCAACCGAAGCGACGCAAGATGACGCGGCAAATAGTGCCAGTGGCGAGACAAAAGATGTCAATCTACTCAACGTTTCCTATGATGTGTCTCGCGACTTTTATAAAGACTACAACACTTTATTCAGTACCGACTATCAGAAGACTCATCCAAATAGCAAAGTAAATATCAATCAGTCACATGGCGGCTCTAGTAAGCAAGCGCTTTCTGTCGCCAACGGTTTGCAAGCGGATGTAGTGACTTTTAACCAAGAGAGCGATATGAATCTATTGGTGGAAAAAGGCTTGGTCGCTGCTGACTGGCAGCAAGCACTACCAAATAATGCCGTGCCGTACACCAGCACCATGGTGCTACTGGTTCGCGCTGGTAATCCAAAAAATATCAAAGACTGGTCAGATTTGGCCCGTAATGATATCGATGTGGTCATCCCAAACCCGAAAACCAGTGGTACAGCGCGTTATGCTTTCTTGGGTGCTTATGGCTACGGCTTGCACCAATTCAAAGAAAGCAATAATGAAAACCCTGTAAAAACCAATGACTTTATTAAAAAGCTGCTGGCCAATGTCGTCACTTATGACAATGGCGCGCGCGCTGCGACTACCAGCTTTACCCAGCGTGGTCTAGGTGATGTATTGATCACGACCGAAAACGAAGCACATTTGGCTGCACAGCAATTTGCAAAGGGTAACGTTGATATCGTATATCCGAGCTATTCGATTACGATTGCCAACCCAGTAGCGGTCGTAACGGCAGTGACTGAAAAATCTGGTAAGACGGAAGCAGCTAGTGCTTATCTAAAAGGCTTGTGGGACAAACCTGCCCAAGAGCTCATGGCAAAAATGTACATGCGTCCAAGTGATGAGCAAATTTTAGCTGCTCACAAAGATACTTTGCCTGATATTGAGACGTTTGAACCTGTGGCTGTATTTGGCTCATGGGCAGAGATTATGGATGCTTTCTTTGTAGATGGCGGCCGTTTTGATCAGCTGGCAACCACGAAGTAGTCGTTAATTCTCAGTTTATATAGCTATCTATCTTAGCTGCTTTCAATGAAACGCGGACAAGATAGATAGGGCGCATGCCAGTATTAAAACCATCAATAAACAAACAGTCGGTTATACATATAGATTCTTTTAACAACTTATTGATATGTCTAGCTTTGTTTACTGGTTATTCCCTTTTGGCAATAACATACGCATATTCATCATTAAACATAATAAGATGGCGCTGTTAGCATACTTGCATTACACAACAGACATCTTTGAGGTATTTATGACAGACGTAGCTCGTTATCAACAGAAAAGTAAAACTCTTAGTGCCTTGAGTATTGCTGGCGTTGCATTGACCCTTGGTCTAGCTGGCTGTAGCAACAGTGAGACTACTGAGGCCACAGCCGATGGTTCAGCGACGACAGAAGGGCAAAATATCGAGCTACTTAATGTCTCATATGATGTGGCACGTGACTTCTATAAAGATTACAACCCGTTGTTTGTCGAGCATTACAAGGCTGAGAACCCAGACAGCAATATCCTAATCAAACAGTCACATGGCGGCTCAAGTAAGCAAGCATTGTCTGTGGCCAATGGTCTGCAAGCGGATGTTGCCACCATGAACCAAGGGTCTGATATTGAGCTGCTTGAGAAGAAAGGCTTGGTTGAGTCAGATTGGGAAAGCAAATTCCCAGACAACGCGGTTCCTTTTACCAGTACGATTGTATTCTTGGTGCGTAAAGACAATCCAAAAAACATCAAAGACTGGGAAGATTTGACCAAAGATGGTGTTGAGATTGTCATGGCCAATCCAAAGGTCACAGGTAACGGTCGTTATGCGTTCTTAGGTGCATACGGTTATGGTCTACATGCTTTTAATAAAGATGAAACGAAAGCTAAAGGCTACGTCAAAGACATGCTAAAAAATGTCAAAGTCTATGAAAACGGCGGACGTGCAGCAACGACAACTTTCGTACAGCGCGGTATCGGTGATGTGTTGGTTACTTTTGAAAACGAAGCCAACCTTGCAGCAACTGATTTTGGCGCAGGTCAAGTAGACATCGTTTATCCAAAATACTCGATTAAGTCAGAAAGCCCTGTGGCAGTTGTGAAGACGGTAACAGATAAAAAAGGCACTACAGACGCTGCCAAAGCGTATCTTGATTACTTATGGAGTGAGCCTGCTCAGCAGCTAGCGGCCAATCTATATCTACGTCCTAGTGTTAAGAGCGTTCTTGACAAAAACGGTGACAAATTACCGCCAGTTGAGACTTTCCGCCCGAACGATGCATTTGGCACATGGGATGAGATCATGAGCACTTACTTCAGTGATGGCGGTGTATTTGATCAATTGGCAATTAACGCGCCTCAGTAATCACTTGCTAAGTACTTAGAGTAGCTACTGCGCTAAACACTGAAACGGATTAACTCAATTATTCGTACAGTCAGTCATGAAGCACCCCATAAAGGACATGGTCGTACGCACTATGTCCTTTATATCATAAGCCGACCAATAATAATTTTGATAACAATGGTAATAATGGTCTTACAGTGAGCACCCTCGCTAAGTACCATCAGTTAGGCAATAGGACATCACTATGAGTGCAACATCTTCTTCTGCCAGTAAGCCCGGCAATAAAAAAGGTTGGCTGACCCGTTTGCGTCAGCGCAATGTGCTACCCGGGTTCGGTCTGAGCATGGGTATTACTGTCTTTAGCTTGTCGTTATTGGTGGTACTACCGTTTGCCATGATGGCCTATACCACGACGCAGATGGGTTGGACTGGCTTTTGGGAAACCATTACCCAGCCACAAGTCACTGCCGCTATCAAGCTGAGCTTATGGATGTCGTTTTTGGCGATGTTGACTAATATGGTATTTGGCACATTGGTCGCATGGGTACTTGTGCGCTATGAGTTTTGGGGAAAGTCACTGATTAATGCCTTGGTTGATTTACCATTTGCACTACCAACTGCCGTTACAGGTATCTCGCTTGCCACTTTATATGCGCCTAATGGCTTGATCGGTCAATGGTTTGCCAAGTTCGATATTCAGGTCGCCTTTACGCCAATAGGTATTTGGCTAGCACTGGTTGTGGTTAGCTTTCCCTTTATTGTCCGCGCGGTGCAGCCAGTACTCGCTGAGCTGTCAGTAGAGTTTGAAGAAGCCGCTGCAGTATTGGGCGCCAATCGTTTGACAACTTTTCGTAAAGTGATTTTGCCGGAGTTGTTACCTGCTTTGCTAATGGGTGCAGGTATGATGTTTGCCCGTGCCACTGGTGAGTATGGTTCAGTTATTTTTATCGCGGGCAATATTCCGATGCAGTCTGAGATTTTGCCGCTCATTATCATCAGTAAGCTTGAGCAATTTGATATTCAAGGTGCTTCTGCGGTGGCATTATTTATGCTACTCATATCATTTGTCATCTTGCTGACTATTAATATCATGCAGTGGAAACTGTCGCGCCGTGTAGGAGCTCGCTAATATGCAAATATCTAATAGCTATGACTACCAAAGCAACGCTGCGACCAAAGATACCCCATGGATACGCCGTACCTTTATTGCCATTGCTGTGCTATTCATGATTGTCATGTTGGTCATTCCATTACTGGCTGTGTTTTACGAAGCCTTTAAAAATGGTTGGCAGTTATATATTGCTTCATTAGTAGACCCTGAAGCTTTACAAGCTATCAAGCTTACGCTCATCACGGCAGGAATTGTCTTACCGATTAATATGGTAATGGGCATTGCGATTGCATGGCTTGTCACGCGTTACCAGTTTAAAGGTAAGCAGCTGGTCACTACTTTGCTAGATTTACCATTTTCGGTATCACCAGTGGTTGCAGGCTTGATGTTTGTACTGCTGTTTGGACTGAACTCTACTATCGGCGGTTGGCTTGAGAGCATGGGTTTCCAAGTGATCTATGCGGTGCCTGGTATCATTTTGGCGACGTTGTTTGTGACCTTTCCTTTTGTTGCACGTGAGCTGATCCCATTGATGCAGACTCAAGGCGACTCTGAAGAGCAAGCAGCGCTCACACTAGGTGCGACTGGTTGGCAGACGTTTTGGCATGTGACATTGCCTAATATCAAATGGGCGCTGTTGTACGGTTTGATTTTGACCAATGCCCGCGCGATGGGTGAGTTTGGTGCGGTCAGCGTGGTTTCCGGTCACATTCGCGGCGAGACCAACACCATGCCGCTATTGGTTGAGATTGCCTATAACGATTATAACTTTACCGCTGCGTTTGCCTTATCAAGCATATTGGCTGCATTAGCCTTAGTGACGCTACTGATTCAGCAAGTCATGACTAAGATACAAGAGCGTAAATTTGCCAAGTCTGAGCGGCTTGCCAGTGCACCTGAGCTGCCAGTAAGTGCTAACGCCACTGTCGCCACTGAATCGACGAGTGCGGACAGTACTGGCAAGGTATAACTGCCATTATCTGATAAATGATGTTAATACTACGGATGCAGTCGCTACTCAGCTACTTGCCACGATACGACAAAAGATATAATAAGAGATACGATTATGAGCATTGAGATTCGCAACGTTAATAAAAAATTCGGCAATTTTACCGCTTTAGACAATATCAATATCACTGTGCCGACTGGCAAACTGACGACGTTACTAGGCCCGTCAGGCTGCGGTAAGACCACTTTGCTACGTATTATCGCAGGTCTAGAGTATGCTGACTCTGGGCAGGTATTGTTCGATGAGCTGGATGTGACCAATACCCCAGTTCAAAAGCGCCATATTGGCTTTATGTTTCAGCATTATGCCTTGTTTCGCCATAAGAACATCGCGGACAATGTGGCGTTTGGATTGACCTTGTTGCCAAAAAACGAACGCCCGAGCAAAGCTGATATCAATAAGCGTGTGGCAGAGCTCTTAGACCTCGTACAGCTACCACAAGTTGCCAATGCTTATCCGCATCAGCTATCAGGTGGTCAGCGCCAACGCATTGCGCTAGCACGTGCACTTGCTGTCAAACCGAAGCTACTGCTGTTAGATGAGCCGTTTGGTGCACTAGATGCCAAAGTTCGTAAAGAGCTGCGCACATGGCTAAAAAACATCCATCACGAGCTTGGTATCACCAGTATCATGGTAACGCATGATCAAGAAGAAGCACGTGCGGTATCAGATGAGATCGTCGTGATGAATCAAGGCCGAGTAGAGCAGGTAGGCACGTCAGAGGAGCTGATACACCAGCCAGCCAACGCCTTTATCAGCGATTTCTTAGATCTTGTATAAGCATTTGATCTAGCGCAATGTAGGTCCAATTATCAATATTTAAGCCAAAAAAAAGACCTACGAAAGTAGGTCTTTTTGGTTTGGCGCATTGCCGCAGATATATTGTCTCAAACGATTTTTATAAAGCGTAGTCAAAGAGCCAAAAACCTAAGCGGACACAAGCGGACAATCGTATCTACGCAAGATCCGATACATCTCTACTAGTTCCTCTAGGAGTGATTTGGTCGTAGGTGATGTCTAAGATATCTTGACACCAATCTGGTAAATCATCAGCGACCTCATACCACATCCAAGTACCGTCACGCACACAGCTCAAGATACCCAATTTTTTCAAATGGTTTAGGTGGCGTGATATCGTTGGTTGTGGCTGGTCAAGCATATCTACCAAATCACCCACGCAACGTGCTTCTTTTTTGAAAAGAATTTGAAATATTTTTAGACGTGTCGGATCAGATAGGACTTTGAATAAATCGATAGGTCGTATCGTAAAGTTATTATCAGACATAGGTGAATTCCAATGGGCTTCGTTAATAGGGGTTCAATATAACAGCAGTTATCTACAAAATCGATTAAAAAATAAGCAAATTTACAGTTCATCGTTAATTTACTACCTTTGACAATATTCGGTTACACGCACACTTATATCCACTTACATAAATGAACTGCCTGTAATACAAGGATACCGTCTCAACGAATAAATATATCGAATGTGATTGAAAATGATAATAATTATCGTTATTATACTGCAAGCGATAAACGTGATTTCAACGACTAAGTTTTCATTGCTAGAAAACAGTAAATTATCCGTTTATCAATGACACTTACCACAAAAGTTTTTATATAAGTGTCGTATGCCGTCATTATCGAATAGTGGTATTCCGAGGAGCCAATCCATGTACGTATGTATCTGTAACAACGTAAAAGAAAAGCAAATCAAAGCAGCTATTGCTGCAGGTGTTGATACGCTCGATGGTCTAAAAGATACGCTCGACGTGGCAACGTGCTGTGGCTGCTGTGAGCCGATGGTCAATGACTACCTAGACGAACATCATGCAAAACTCGATAATCTAGCATACGCCGTTTAAATATTATCAATCATATACCTTGTAATATAATACGAGAAAATATATTCAATATTCTGCATCTAACTTTATTATACATAAAGGGTCGGGTGCAAGCGTCCATATAAACTCACTCAAACGCCAGCATGTTACATAACACATATCAATACTAGTTGTAGCTAATTATGATTCTCAATTAGCATCTTATTCTTAGTTCATAACGTTACACCCTATACTGCGCCTGTATGCTACTATATTTACTTGACATTAGAAGCCATTTTATTGATTTTGATTTTTACTGATCAGTTCGCCAATTATGCTATCCTTATATGATAAATTGTGGATGTATGGTGATCGGTAAAAATAAATAGGGGAGTACGCGTTATGATAGGTAGCCAGAAAGTCATTGATTATTTGAATTTCTTACTAGGTGGTGAGCTTGCCGCTCGTGACCAATATTTTATTCATTCAGAGATGTACGCTGAGTGGCACTATGGCAAGTTATACGACCGTATCCATCATGAAATGGAAGACGAAACGCTACACGCACAAAATATCATTCGCCGTATCTTGATGTTGAGTGGCACGCCAAAGATGTCAGTCGACGCTATTCATATTGGTGCGACTGTCCCTGAGATGTTGCAGTTTGACCTAGATTTAGAGTACCAAGTACAAAAGCATCTAAAAGAAGGTATCGCACTTTGCGAAGCAGAGCATGACTATGTCACGCGTGAGATGCTGGTTGAGCAGTTGAAAGACACCGAAGAAGATCATGCGCACTGGCTTGAGCAGCAGCTCCGTCTCATCGACATGATTGGTCTACCGAATTACCTACAAAGCCAAATGGCTGAAGTTACTCCTAATATTGTCTGATATCATCCTACGTATGAATAGCATTCACAGTATTTAGCATAAATAATAGAGATTAAGGGAGAAAGGTAATGACAGGGGATAAAGAAGTTATTCGCGCGTTAAACAAAGTACTTGGGCAGTCACTGATTGCCATCAACCAGTATTTTTTGCATGCTCGTATTGCACGTCATTGGGGGCTAGAGGCGCTTAATGACTCATTGTATAAGCAATCTATTGCTGAGATGAAATGGTCAGACGACCTAATCGCTCGTATTTTATTGCTAGGCGGTTTGCCAAACTTGCAGGAACTGGGCAAGGTATTGGTCGGTGAAGATGTACCAGAAATTATCGAGTGCAACTTACGTCTTGAGAGACAAAAGTTCGATATTATTACTGACGCCGTCACCTTATGTGAGACAAAGTCTGACTATGTCTCTCGCCAGCTATTAGTCACGCTAAAAGATGGCAATGAAGAGTATGAAGATTGGTTAGAGACGCAGCAGGACTTAATCGAGAGTATTGGTGTAGAGCGCTACATCCAATCGCAAATGAGTGATGATGACGCATAATAGTATTAATTATTAATGTCAGTCATAAGAAAAAGCCAGTATGAGATTGATAATCCAATCGCATACTGGCTTTTTTCTGTCTATAGATAAGACATTTCTAACATTTCGGGTATACAGAATAGAGACGTGTTGTACGTAAAGTCTCACTCAATAGAAAGCTTATCTTGATTGGAGACACGCTCTAGTATAAACCGCGGCCATCCTCAGGTTTTAAACGTAAAAAATACAGCCCCGAAAGAATGGTCAAAATGCCCAATATCCAATAAGTGGTTTGGAACGCCACTAACGTATCCATCTGTAGACGCTCACGTAATAAATTCAATACAGCAGCACCGAACGCAATACCAAAGCTAATCGCCAACTGCTGATTGACCGCCATTAAGCTATTACCGCTACTAGTCTGTGTGCCCTGTAAATCGCCAATCGTAATCGTATTCATCGCACTAAACTGCATAGAGTTGCAGGCACCCATGATGGTTAAGATAGGTATAAACCATAGCCACTGCGACGCATCGTTAAACTGCGCTAGTACAATGATAAGCGAACCCATAAACAAGGTATTGTAGACCAGTACTTTACGATAGCTAAACCGTTGAATAATCTTGCTAACCCAAGGTTTGATACCTATAGCACCCACCGCAATTGGGGCAAGTAGCCAACCTGCCTGCGAAGGTGAGTACTCAAATACCACCTGTAGTAATAAGGGCAGCAAAAATGGCACTGCACTGATACCAAGCCGCGTAAACAAATTGCCTGTAATACCGATTCGAAAGGTGCGAATATCAAACAAGCTCAGTGGAAACAGGGGAGCTGCTCGCCGTTTGGCATGCCAGATGTACGCACCGATCAATAGACTTGCGCCTAACCCGAGTAATAGCCCATAAACCCCGCGACCAGTCTGTGAACCAAACTCGACAGCCAGTGTGAATCCGCAAGCAGCAGCGGCAAACAATACAAACCCTGTCCAGTCAAGACGCTTAGTGTCTTCAAATAGCGCTGGCACCAGTTTTTTGCCCATGATAAAACCTGCCACGCCCATCGGTATATTGATCAAGAATATCCAATGCCAGCTGGCATACTGCACGATATAGCCGCCCAATACCGGACCGACTAGTGGTGCAACCAATGCTGGTATCACAGCGAAATTCATCACAGTGAGTAGCTTATTGCGCGGATAAGACTTGACCAATATCAAACGAGCGACAGGCGTCATCATGGCACCGCCGATACCCTGTACCACGCGTGAAGCAACCAAAAAATCTAGTGTTTGCGACGCCGCACACAGTAATGAGCCAACACAAAAAATGATGACCGCTGATAAAAATACGCGGCGTGTGCCATATTTATCCGCTAAAAAACCACTGATAGGGATAAAGATCGCTAGGGTCAATGCATAGCTAATGACTGCCCACTGCATCTTTAGTGGCGACTCACCCAGTGCTTGCGCCATTTGTGGCAACGAGGTATTCAAAATAGTAGCGTCTAAAATTTGCATAAATAGCGCTACCGCTAGTACGTAAGGTAGGTATTTCTCTTGAGTCGGGGTGAGCGTTACCATGTGAGTCCCATTGAACGTCTCGTTATGAAGTAAGAAAATAGCGGATTTGCGAGCAGATCACTATGCAAGCTGAGTAGTATAAGAAAGCCTGGCTCATAATAAAAGTGACTCAAAGTAACTAATATAAGAGCAACGATGCGAAGGGTAGCTAATAAAAAGGCAAAGAGTCGAAATATGACAAAAAATTCGATGCGTGCTAATAGCTCCTCTGTATTTACTCTGGCAGTAGAAACACAACATTGATTACAAGAGAGGACTTTAATATCGTTATGAGTTCTCGTTATAGTAAACCTTCGCGGCAGTCATAAATACAAACCGAGGATAAATTATGAGTCAAGATAATAATAAATACGTACCACCAAAAGTTTGGACGCAAGATAAAGACAACGGCGGCAAGTTTGCTAGTATTAACAGTCCAACGTCTGGAGCTCGCTATGATAAAGAGCTGCCCGTTGGTGATGCCCCGTTACAGCTGTACTCGTTAAATACGCCAAATGGTGTCAAGGTAAACATACTATTAGAAGAGCTGGCAGAGCTTGGCATTGACGGAGCAGCATATGATGCCTATAAAATCGATATTTCTAAAGGTGAGCAGTTTGGCTCAGGGTTCGTAGAGATAAACCCTAATTCAAAGATTCCAGCCTTGGTCGATCATTCTACTGATACAGCAGAGGGGCCGATAGCACTCTTTGAGTCGGGTGCTATCTTAATGTATCTAGCAGAAAAGTTTGATAAGTTCCTACCACTGGCTACTGGCAAAGCGCGAGCAGATTGTTTGTCTTGGATTATGTGGCAAATGGGTAGCGCGCCTTTCTTAGGTGGCGGCTTTGGACACTTTTATGCGTATGCGCCTGAACCTCTAGAGTACCCAATCAACCGCTATACGATGGAAACCAAGCGTCAGCTCGATGTATTAGATACGCATTTAAAAGATAATGAGTACCTGTGCGGCAATGATGAATCTGATTACAACATTGCGGATATGATTGTCTGGTCTTGGTATGGTCAGTTGGCACTAGGTAAGCTCTATGACGCGGCAGAATTTTTACAAGTAGAAGACTATAAACACTTGCAGCGTTGGGCTAAGAAAATCGCCGAACGTCCTGCGGTCAAACGTGCAGTAGCGCTAGAGCTAAAACCAATCGACTAAACTAAGTACTCAGTACAGCTTAGATCTAACAGTACAGTTTAAGCATAAATAAACCTTAAACAGAGCAGCAAGGCTGATAAGCAAATAGCTTATCAGCCTTTTTATATATTCATAAAAATGAATATAACGTATGCTAGGTCTTCCTTTTGTATTTACACAATGATACATTAGTACAACAGATAGAAACACTAGTGCGTTAAGATAGCCGAGCACCATTACAATAGACAGGTGTTTATACTTCTTCTACTGAAAGGTGATGATTATGAAAGACAATAATTATATAAACAATATGTCGCTATTAAAAGGCGTTGATTTAACTGGTGTTAGTAGGTCAGGGATTACCTATGACGATAATAAGTATGATGACAATAGCTATAAAGATAGTGCCCAGTTTAATAAAAATCCCAAAAACATCATTGTAGAGTATTACTCAGAAAACATACCTAAAAAAATAAAAGAACAACCCACCTATATGATAAAAAATAAAATATTACTGCCTGTACTTGCAGCGCTTAGCACAGCTTTATTTAGTACCACCAGTATGGCCAGCACATCGACTGAGTTTACCAGTCAAGACTGGCAAGTCGCTTGTGATAATACGCGTACATGCCGGCTGGCAGGGTATCAAGCAGAGAATAACAGCGAGTTCCCGGTTTCTATATTGCTCGTACGCCGCGCAGGTGCGAATGCTGGCGTGGATGGTAAAGTAAAGCTTGGCGGGGCAAAGGACAGCTCGTCTAAAGCCCTAATGCAGCTCGGTAATCGTCATCGCATCTCGTTGTTTATTAACGACAAGGATTATGGCGAAACGAAGCCATTTTCAGCCGCTGCAGGTAACGCTGAGCTTACTCAAGCGCAGGTAACTGCATTATTAGAGGCTTTGACTAAATCTAGTAAGATTACGTTGGCCTTGCGCAATTCACGTTGGCAGCTCTCTGACAAAGGTGCCAGTGCTGCTATGCTAAAAGCCGATGAGTTCCAAGGTCGCGTTGGTACATCCAGTGCTTTTATCAAAAATGATGATGTTGTTAAATCTAGTGGCGGTATATTGCCTCCCAAAGCCGCACCGGTACTACGGTTTGTCGTGCCAAGTGCCAAAGCTGATGATGGTAATGACAAAAAATTTGTTATGAGGTCCTCTCAGTTGGCATCATTGGTAAAAGGCACAATGAAAGATGCAGACAGCGTTTGTCCTAATCTTTCAGACAAATCACCTTGGCGTATCAGTCGTCTAAATGGCTCGCAACTGTTGGCACAGCATGAGTGCTGGACAGGCGCTTATAACGCTGGAGCAGGGGTTTGGGTAATCAATGACAGTAAACCTTATAAGCCAACATTGGTAACGACCAATGCTACTGGCTACGATAAAGGTAAGCTTACTTCTGTACAAAAAGGTCGCGGCATCGGTGATTGCATGAGCAAAACCGATTGGCTATGGACGGGCCGTGCATTTGAAAAAAGCCATGAAAGTACCACAGGACTTTGCCGCTTAATTGAGGCGGGCGGGGCATGGCAGCTACCTACTTATGTAACAGAAGTCAAAGTAGTACGATAGATAAATAGCCAGTAGCTCATTTTCTTTAGTTATTAAATTTTGCTGTAGTCATTAAATAAAACATCTAAACTTGTTTATTATCAACACTGTTAGTGCTTATTTACTCAGTAATTGAAGAAATAGGTACATATATTTTTTTATTGTGCTATACTGCGTCGCCACGTTAGCTTAGGCTTTCGTGAATTATGAGATTGATAACATCGCCTGCGATTTTGGGTCTAGGATGACCATAAGTAATTGTTGCCGATGATTTTGTGTACTTAAATAACCTTTAAAAATATCCGTTATTTTTGACTCATATCTTATCTACTGGCCTATAACTAGGGTCTAGATTGGTTGCTGTTTGCCTTTATCTGCTTTGGACAAAGCATTGATAATGAGCGTATATCAAGCAAGGATAAGACACTCGGCACTACCACCAAAATACGTCAGACAGCACGAACGCATTTATTATAAAGACGCTAAGCTCTATTGGCTTGGTTTCTAATTATCGACAATTTTATATTGCTCGGTAATGCTAATAAAAGCAGCGTGGTGAACGGTTATCAGTGGTATGCATCAAGTTTGCTGAATTTACAGCAACTTATACTTACCAAGGATTCTTATGACTGACATCTTATCTGCAATCGCCGCTGAAAACGGCATCATCGAAAGCACTGACATTCCAAATACTGATAACAATACTCAAGCGGCTGCTACTGACGCCACTGAAGAAAACAAAATCACTTTTACTGATCTTGGCATTGCTAAGCCAATTCTTACTGCCCTTGATCGCAGTGGCTATACCAATCCAACCCCTATTCAAGAACAAGCCATTCCTTTTGCTCTAGCTGGTCGTGACCTTTTATTGTCAGCGCAAACGGGTAGTGGTAAAACAGCGGCTTTCGTTATCCCTGTACTTGACCGTTTGAGCCGTGCTACTAGCTTTGACAAACTAACCAAAGCACTTATCCTAACGCCAACGCGTGAACTTGCTCAGCAAGTACATGACAGCGTTCGCACTTATTCTAAAGATATGCGCGGTCTATTTTGTGTACCACTAGTTGGCGGCGCACCATACAACGGTCAGATCACTGCTTTGAAAAAGGGCGTTCAAGTAATCGTTGCAACTCCTGGTCGTCTACTTGACCATATCAATGCAGGTCGCGTTGATTTGTCAAACCTAGAAGTATTGGTACTTGACGAAGCTGACCGTATGCTAGACATGGGTTTTGCTGATGACATCAGTGACATCCTTCGTGCAGCGCCAATCGATCGTCAAACGATCATGTGTTCAGCAACTTGGGATGGCCCAGTAGGTAAAATCGCTGCCAGTTTCACTAAGAACCCTGAGCGCGTATCAATCAAAGTAGAATCTGCACACATCGAAGAAAAAGTGTACTACTGTGATGATTTTGATCACAAAAACCGTTTACTTGACAAAATCGTTTGCCAACAAGATATGGAACAAATCATTATCTTTGCTGCTACCAAACGTAGCACTGAAAAACTGGCTAAACAGTTACAAGAAGCAGGCCATAAAGCAAGCTTCCTACATGGTGACTTGCCACAGAGCAAGCGTAACCGTATCGTTCAAGACTTGCGTAATGGTAAAGTAAAAATCCTAGTAGCGACTGACGTTGCTGCTCGTGGTCTAGATATCCCAGCTATCTCGCACGTTATCAACTATGACTTGCCGCGTCAGACTGAAGATTACGTCCATCGTATTGGTCGTTGTGGTCGTGCTGGTCGTACTGGTGTTGCTATTAGCCTATGTAGCATGGATGATCGTCCACAGCTTAACGCTATCAACCGTTATTTAGATCGCAAAATGGAAGTATGTATCATCGAAGGTATGGAGCCTAAGAAAACTTACGTACCTAGCGAAAACAAAGGTAATGGTCGTGGCCGTGGTCGTGGTCGTTCTAACGGCGGTGGCGGTCAAGGCCGTGGTCGTTCAGGTGGTGGCTATGCTGGTAAATCTAGCGGTGGTGGTCAAGGTCGTGGTCGTTCAAGCGACAGTGCTCCAACTGGTCAACGTGCTAGCAACGACAGCGGTTATCAAGGTAAGCCACGTGACACGTCAGGCAAACCAAATGAGCGTTCAGGTGGCAAGCCGTATCAAGGCAAGCGCACTGGTGGCCCAAGCCGCGGTGATAGCAATGGCGTTCCACGCGGTGAGCGTGCTGCAACTGGTCGCGGTCGTCCAAGCGGCAGCCAAGGCCGTCCAGCTGGTCGTTCTGACAGCCGTGGCCAAGGTCGTCCAAACGGCGGCAACCGTGGTAACAACTCGTAATACAGCTATATTTGACGATTAAAATCATTGATTCATTAATCGTCTAAAGATAGCACTAAAAAAGCCAGATACTTGTTATCTGGCTTTTTTGCGTTTACCTGTTTTGTATTGCTCAATAATGGGCGTATGACGTTACGTGTCTAGCCATTACCTTGCTGCTCATCCTGTCAAATACTACTCAGCAAATCCTAGCTAATAGTTGATGGCTGCTTGCAGGAGTTTTTTGCCTTGTCTATACTGATTTACTTTTGCCCGTTGTAACTCTTGGAGCGCCTTGATGCCAGCCACCTCAAATTTAGCAATTGATAATTTGCCATTAGCCTTTGGCATCATCATGGCCATTATTGGTCTGGTTTTTTATACCCAAGGCTTGCCAGGTAAGTTTTGGCGTCGGTTTTATGCTGTACTGCCTGGTATTGTACTTTGCTGCTTTATACCAGCCACTTTAAATAGCTTAGGCGTTTTTGCCGATGGCGTTGGTTCGCAGATTTATGGCTTTACTGCGACTTATTTGCTGCCAGCAAGTTTGTTGTTGATGACCCTATCTATGGATGTGCCCAAAATATTGGGCTTAGGCTGGAAAGCGATCGCGATGTTTTTTGCTGCAAGTATTGCCATTGTCATCAGTGGTCCAATCAGTTTGGGAGTCGCCAAGTGGATATCGCCTGCGATGTTTACCGATGATACGTTATGGCGTGGGTTCTCGGCAGTAGCGGGCAGCTGGATAGGCGGCGCGGCCAACCAAGCAGCGATGAAAGAGCTGTTTGGGGTCAGTGATGATTTGTTTGGTATGATGATTTTAGTCGATACGACCAATGCCTCACTGTGGCTGCTAGCTATCTTAGTAATGGCAAAACATAGCGACAAGATAGACCGTTTTTTGCGCGCTGATACCAGTAGTATTGATAAAGTGGTCAAAGCAGTCGAGAGCTATGAGCGTGATCATGCCCGCCCAGCAACTATTAACGATCTAATGGTGATGTTTGGCTTATGCTTTGCCATGGTCGGGGTCGCACACTTTGCCGGTGGCCAGATTGCAGAGTTCTTTGCGCCTTATAGTTGGGCCGTTCAATATAGCTTTGCCAGCTCGTTCTTTTGGATGGTAGTGATTATTACGGTAATAGGCGTTATATTTTCGTTTACTAAGATACGTAGGTTAGATCATGTTGGCGCGTCAAAAATCGGCACGGTATTTATCTTTGTATTAATCGCCGCGATCGGTATGCAAATCAATCTGGCAGGTATCGTCTCACAGTGGCGACTATTACTAATCGGTCTGTTATGGATGAGTATTCACGTCGTGATTATCTTTGCTGTCGCTCGACTCATTCGAGCACCGTTTTTCTTTTTGGCGGTTGGTTCTAATGCCAATACTGGCGGTGCATCGTCAGCACCGATTGTCGCTACGGCATTTCATCCATCGCTAGCACCAGTAGGAGTGTTTTTGGGTATTTTAGGTTACGCAGTAGGGACATTTGGTGGTTATATCAGCACGCAGTTGATGCGCTTGGTTGTATCTTAATACCTAAATTGCCAGCCTCTTAGCAACTTAATAGCATTTCTTGCTAAACAAAACCCGCCTTGATGCGGGTTTTTTATTATTAATGATTGGATGACTTGAGTTATCGTTTTGTCTATCTATGCTATTGATACGTAAGCCTAGCCACAGCCTTGCATAAGTACGTGTTAACCTTTCTGCTAATTAGGAATAAACAACGATTCATAGGAACAATAACGCTATGGCGAACCCAAAAAAATTAGAAGAAAAAACAAGTAAAACAAACACAGTAAAAAATGCTCTATATAACCCTGACCAAGAAAATATTCAGGTCAGAGGCGCGCGCGTACACAATTTGAAGAACGTCGATGTTGATTTGCCTCGCAATGCTTTGGTGGTCTTTACCGGTATCTCAGGCTCAGGAAAGTCGTCATTAGCATTTGGTACGTTGTTTGCCGAGTCACAACGCCGTTATCTTGATTCTGTATCGCCTTACGCAAGACGACTCATTGATCAGGTCGATGAGCCAGATGTCGATACCATAGAAGGGTTGCCACCAGCAGTCGCTTTGCAGCAGAAGCGGGGTACGCCATCAGTGCGCTCGTCCGTGGGTAGCGTAACGACGATATCCAATGGCCTGCGTATGCTCTACTCACGCGCAGGAGAGTATCCAGCAGATCAAGGAATACTATATGCCGATGCATTTTCCCCCAACACCCCAGATGGCGCTTGTCCGACTTGCTCAGGTATTGGCCGCGTATTTGAAGTCACTGAAGAGCTGCTGGTGCCAGACAATACCAAGACCATCCGTGAGCGGGCAATTGCGGCTTGGCCACCAGCGTGGCAAGGTCAAAATCTTAGCCGTATATTGACTACATTGGGCTATGATATTGATAAACCATGGCATACATTGCCGAAAAAGACGCGTGATTGGATTTTGTTTACGGATGATACGCCAACAGTGCCTGTCTATCCTGAATACAACATTGAGCAAACGCGCGATGCGATCGAAAAAGGCGAAAAGCCAAACTATATGGGTACTTTTACCAGTGCCAAAAACTTCATTTTGCACTCTTTTGCTACCACTCAGAGCCCGCGTACTAAAAAACGCGTCTCGCAGTTTATGCAGATATCTGAGTGCCCTGAATGTCATGGTAAAAAACTAAAGAAAGAATCGCTATCGGTTAAGTTTGCAGGACTCGATATCGGTGAGCTATCACAGTTAACATTGACTGAAATGGCGGAAAAATTAGAAGCAACCGCTCGTACTAAGGTAGGCGATAACACACCAAACCGCGAAAAAGCCATCGTCGCCCAGCGTATCGCCAGTGATATTCTCTCTCGTGTTGAAGCGCTGACAAGGTTAGGGTTAGGCTATCTCTCGCTTGAGCGTACCACA
This sequence comes from Psychrobacter sp. APC 3279, assembly GCF_030407795.1. Classification (NCBI taxonomy): domain Bacteria; kingdom Pseudomonadati; phylum Pseudomonadota; class Gammaproteobacteria; order Moraxellales; family Moraxellaceae; genus Psychrobacter; species Psychrobacter sp. APC 3279. The sequence goes on from NZ_JASDCR010000010.1 coordinate 114,492, forward strand.
CCGACTCTCTCTCCTGGTGAGCTACAGCGACTACGGCTGGCAACCCAGATTCGCTCGCAGTTGTTTGGCGTGGTATATGTCCTTGATGAGCCATCGGCAGGTCTGCATCCTGCTGATACTCAAGCATTGCTAGGTGCGTTGGATGAGCTGATTGCCACTGGTAATTCGGTGTTTGTCGTTGAGCATGATGTGAGTGTCATCAGACATGCCGACTGGGTAGTCGATGTCGGGCCAAAGGCAGGCACGCATGGTGGCGAGATTGTCTATAGTGGCCCTGTAGATGGACTTCGTAAAGTTACGCAGTCGCATACTGGTCAATATCTATTTGCCAATGCTACGTCTAACGCACAGTCAAAATCTAACACAAGGCAGCCGGCAGCCTGGCTCAAACTTGCCAACATTGAGCGAAATAACATAACAGGATTAGATGTTGAGTTTCCGCTTGGGGTGATGGCCAGCGTCACAGGGGTCTCAGGCTCAGGCAAATCAAGTCTCGTCAGCCAAGCATTGGTAGAGCTTGTCAGTGAAGCGTTGGGGCAGAAGACAGTTACAGAAGCGCCTGTTGGTGAAGCAGATTTACTTGAGCAGGAGCTTGAGTCAGTAACTGGCGGTGAGATCGTCGCTGGCATGGAGCACGTCCGTCGGCTTATTAATATCAATCAAAAAGCAATTGGTCGTACACCGCGATCTAACTTGGCAACCTATACGGGCTTGTTTGACGATGTGCGCAAGCTGTTTGCAGCGACCAAGCAAGCAAAAGCGCAAGGCTATGATGCTGGCAGGTTCTCATTTAATACGACTAAAGGCCGCTGCCCAAATTGCGAAGGTTTAGGGTTTGTCAGTGTTGAGCTGTTGTTTCTACCAAGCGTCTATGCGCCTTGTCAAGTATGTCATGGGCAACGCTATGACGAGGAAACGCTGGCAATCACTTATCGAGACAAAAACATCGCCGAAGTATTGAACTTAACAGTGGAAGCAGCTCATGAGTTTTTTGCTGATGAAGTACCTATTTTGCGTGCATTAGAGGCGTTACTACAAGTTGGACTTGGTTACTTACGTTTGGGTCAGCCTGCCACTGAATTATCAGGTGGCGAAGCGCAGCGTATTAAGCTTGCCACTGAGCTGCAGCGTGTGCAACGAGGCGACACGCTATATATATTGGATGAGCCAACCACAGGCCTGCACCCTGCTGATGTATCTATGCTCATGACTCAGTTAAACGGTCTTGTCGATGCGGGCAATACCGTCATCATGGTTGAACATGACATGCAAGTGGCGAGCAACAGCGATTGGCTCATTGATATTGGGCCAGGAGCAGGGGAAGCGGGCGGGGAAATCGTCGCTCAAGGTACGCCATATGACGTTGTTCAGTCAAAAGACAGCCGTACTGCACCGTTCTTATTGGTGTGATAGAAATATATTTATATTAGTACACGTCATTCAAATAAGTATGAGTATTAGAAATAGAATTTTTCTAATACTCATTTTTTATAAGGATAAATAAATATCTATGCAGATGTTTCTTGCTGCACTTGTAAACGCTCGATTCTAGCCAGATAACTGTGTCCCAGTTCAGGCTCTGCCGAAGCGATCCAAGCGGCATATCCTGACAGCGTATTTAAAGTCTCGTCAGCGCGTAATGTGCCGCCTGCCTCTAAATTATGTACCGCCGCCCGCAACATTTTTTTGATTTGACGAGATACCCTGGGTACGCCTTGTCCATTGACCACCATGCCTGTCACTTGTTGCTGATTGCCTTTACGAATCACGCGCGTTTTATCATTATTCAACGCAAAACCTTCTTCGCGTAATATCTTATGGACTGAGCCGAGCAGTTGCCCGATTAGCTTATTGTGCTGCGTATCGGCTTGTTTCTTTGCGATGCTGGTCGTGGCTTTAATCGTTGTTTTAGCCTTCGATTTGGGTTTGGTGTCTTCAATAGCGGGAACACTAAAGGTCAAGTCATCGGCGTAACGGCTATAACGTAGCCCCAACTTTTCTGCCAATCCTGTCAAGCGGCGATCAAGATTTAGGCAAACGATGTTTGTTAATGCAGGACTGGTAGGTGCGCCTTGTGGCAAAGCTCTATCACCCAACGCCACATAGTAGGTAACGCCATCTTGTTTGATGATTTGTCTGGGTGCTTCGGTGCACAATAGCGCCAGTAGCGTGGATATTTGTTCTTGATAGCCTGCATGACGGAATACGCCTTTGACGCGGCGCCAGCTGACACTAGGGAAAAAGTCTTTGACATCCAACTTAATAAGGAGCTCGCTGTTGCTATGTACTGCTGCGTTAGTCACGATAGATTTGCCACGTACAAAGCCATGGGCGGCACCATGTGTCGTTAAGTTATTCAAAATATTGTGCAAAATCCAGCGTTGCACAAACTTCAAACGTGGTATCGGCGACCATATTTGACGCGCTGTGCCATTGCGTTTGGCAATAGTAAAATGCGAATAAGACAGATTGGTGGCAACCTCTCTTTGATAGCACAATCCTTTTAACTGCGGGATGGTAAGGTTAACTGCTTCTGCTAACTCATTATGTTTACGCAGCAGTGGCAGTTTGTTTTCAATCAGCCGATTGGCCGCGTCTTTGATATCCCATTTATCGGTACTGGTATCGTCCGTCCAATATACTTTCCGGCCAAGATAAACCATGTGATGCGCTTTGTATGCTTGCCAAGCAGCCTTTTTGAGACTTTTTTCTTCAGCTGCTTCCTTTTTTAAGGCTTTTTTATAGCGATCCCGTTCTTTTGGGCTCATATTGTCGACAGGTTGACGCTCGACCATAAAGCCTTGACTGACTAGCTGCTGCTGAACATATTGGTAACGTCCGCCTGCCAGCTCAATATCTTGCCATAGTTGCTGCCACTGACGCTCAAAGGGCGTGGCATTAGGCACAGGGGTTATATAATCATTCTGCTGCTCTGTCTGCGTCGTCATACCTTACACCCCTTGGTTTTCGATAAAGCCTTTGGCTTCAAATCTGGCAATATGTTGTAAAAATGCGGCTTTGGCTTGAGCAGGCTGATTGAACACCAGCTGCTGGCGCGTATCCTTGTCACCTATTGTTTGTTCAATGGTAATCTTCTTATGGGCAATGGTGATGTAAACATAAGCAATAGCGGTCTCTTGTGCGGTTAACGCTTGTGTCTTATCGCTTGTAGTCGCGTGTATCTGAGCAGCTGGTTGGGCTAAGGCCGTTAAATCAAGCGTCGGTGCAGAAGGTAATGTCATCAACGAGCTATTGGATGCTACTTGTACGCTTTCTTTTTTATTCTTAGGCTGATTAAAGCGCTTACTCGGTACGCGTTTACTCAAGACACGAGTGTCATGCCAGCTGTCATTACCCGTGTTATTCGGGTCGTATTGATTATATCTAAGTCGTAGCACAATAAGATGCGCGCACACGCCATGAGTGAGACGATGTTGCAAGTACTGCGGACAGCTACATTCCGCCTTGGTAACTAGCCCTTCATCGCCTAATTGCAGCTGGCTGTGATAAGTACGTCTGTCTTCTTCGACATGAATATCTGCACGAATAGTAATACCTTTGACAGCGACAGTCTCAACTGTGAATTTCTGCACAGCATCTGTACGGCCAATCAAATCAAAAGCCTGCTTTTCTGCTTCGTTGTGATAAGCGAACTGTGCCATATCAAGCGGCACTTGGCTCAAAGGTCTGTAGTGATACAGCTGCGTCGCTATCTCATAGCGAATTAAGCCTTGCTGAGTACCTGACAGTAACCACTGCTGTACTTGTGAGTGAGAAACAGGCACAGACGTTAATGAAGCATCTGCTGATAGCGACTTTACCAAATCTTCTAGCGTACTAGGGGTATTTTCCAGTGTCTTAATTAATACAGACAAGCCATTATGCTCATCGTTATTATCATTATTACTATCATCTAAGGTTGCTTTACTACTGTCTGATAACCCTTCAATAGCAGCTAATGTATTTTGCAGTGGGCGCTTTGGCAGTAACAAGTCAAAGTTTAATGACTGTGACCAGTTGGCTTGGCTAAAGCCTGTCATAGCAAAGGTAAAATGAAAGCCTTTGCCTTTTAGTGTCCAATAGCTTGGCATGCCTTGACCAAGTAGCGATACTGAAACGCTGTCAGTATGCGGCAACAGGCGTTTTAATAGGCTGAGACGACGGCGACCCCATAAGCGAATCAGCTTCGCTTTTTGACCTTGATAGGGCTTTTGCTGTTGGCTGACTTGGCTAGTAACAGTGATGTCAAAAGGCTCTAATATAATCACCGGCAGCTGCTGAGGTCTAAGCTCAATCAACAATCCGCGGCGTTTGCCTTTGATGTCAGCATGCATGCGCAGCTCAAACAGCACGTTATACAGTGCGATTGGATCTAGATGGATGGTGTCTTGTGGCAATTGACCTGCAGACTGTACTTGTAGCAGCGCTCTGATCCAGCTTTTGGGCACATTGATACGCTTTTCTATGATCTGTTTTTTTACGGTGGGCGTAGTTACTGTACTATCAGTATCTGCTTCAGCGGTCTCTGGCATAGTTTCGAGTAACTGTAAGCCGACCGCTTCATGACCAATGTCTAATATCGTTTGTTGATGATCGCGAATTTTCTCAATACCGTTAAACAAAGTCGCACTATAATCAATGCTTGTTGTGCCAAGGGTAGGTTTAGCACTTTGCTCAAAAACTTCATTGGTCAATGTCAACTGAGCATAGCAGCCTTCATCACGGCTAAATACCTCAAAGCTGACACCTTGCTCATGCACCTGAATAATCGGGTCCAAAATACAAAAAGCCAGTGGGTCATTGTCGAACAACCACGTGAAATAATCACGCTGCGCAGTAAATAGGTTTTTATTGCTGCTGGCACGGCGCATCTGCATAAATACCGTATACGCTGAGCGATCTTTTGGTACATAGCGATAATCACTACTGACCACATCAAACAGCGCTAGCAAACTGTCACGAAAAACAAGGGGAGACTTGACCTTACCGTGGAAGTTAACCTCCGATCGATTCAGCTGAGCAAATAATGCCACATGCTGAGTGTGTTCGGTCGTTTGCGCCTCCGACAGTGAGTCTGACGGTTCGTTAACTTGACTGATTTGGCTGGGTGCGGCGTAGTCCAACTGCATCATCAGACCATCAGTGTTTGCTACTTCTGACTCTGTTTCTGATGCTTGGTCTAATTGATTGTCTATAGTCATTGACTGTCTCCTTCACCCTGATTGCTTTTTTGACTGCTGTCCTGACTACTTTGTGCTGCGATAGATGACGACGGACGCTTTTGCTGTGCTCGTATCATGGCACGTTGCCAACGGCGTAGTACTTTATAAGCAAGTCTCCGAATGTCTGAGTTTTCATGTGCCATGAGCGTCGTCAGCCATTGTTCAATATTTGGATCATGTAGCTGCCCAAGCGCTTCGATAGCACGGATGCGAACCGTCATCTCCATGTTGTCATTATTCGCACAATGATAGAGTGCGTCAGCGTCTTTGGCTCTGATCCACTGTAGCAGCTGTTGATTGATTGGTATCTCGGTAGACGAGCCCTTATGTTTTAGCGCATTGTTTTTCAGCGCATTCTTTACTACAGTTATTATGGATTTTTGGGTAGATGTACCGCTTTGTTCAATACGAGCAATCACAGTTCCTAGCAAGGATTGGTTGTCGTAAGTGAGCTGCGATTGAGTTGCTGTCGAGACAACGCTCAACGTTGGCACGATGCTTGATAGCATCTTATCTTCAGCGACAGGTCTAGCCAGCAATGCTAACAGCGCTTGCTGCCACCAACCGCTAATAGTCGTAGAGAGCAGTGGAATAGAGGTGATGATCAATGGTTGACGAGCATCATTGAGCCACTCAAGCATTGCCGCGATCTGCTTGGCTGCTACTTTATCGACAGCACCTTTAGCAGTTGTGATAGAAACATGACGCATGATTAACCACACCAGTTGCGAGATGGTGGTGCGTACTTGCTCAACCATGCTAATCCACTGACTATTATTGATGGTCGTCGGACTGCGGTTGATGGTATCGATAAGCGTGTGCCATTGCTCGCTTGCAGTGTCAAAACGCTGCTGCAACATCGCAACCATCTCTTTATCAAGATAGCTGGTCGGATATTGGGTCAGATAGCACAGTCCAATATGCTGTGTCAGTATGTTACTACTGCTAATCAACGCGGTAAGCTGCGATGTTGGCATATCTTGCTTAGCCATAATGGCATTTTGCAGTGCCATCAAAGTATCGGCTGGCAAGTGCGCACCATGCTGCGTGATAAATGTTGCCAGCTCATCGATGCTGCTATTATCAATAATACGCTTTAGGCTCAAACGCTCCGTCTCTTCTACAAAATCATCATTATGGCTTTGAATGGCTGCCCAATCATAAGGATAAATCTGCGACGCCAGACTGCCCCAAGTTTTTTGTGCCGCAGTATAAGCCACCATAAGCACTGCACGGTCTAGGTTTCTCATCTTTAAGATATCTAAAATTAATGCTTTATTGGCATCGTTATCATTCATCTGCAGTAGCCATACCGCATGCCTTTGCGGACGGGAAAATATGGCTTTATCAAGATGAGTGCGTATATAGCTGCGTATTTGTTCCCAAGCAGGCGTTGTGTTGAGCCAGCGCAGTCCATTTAACCAATGGACAATGGCGGGATTGGTGAAATGGACGGCGGGGTCTGACAAGTGCGATTTTAATAGCTCAAAAATATGCGAACTATGCTCAAAGTCACCACCTTGTGCAAGGCGACCTAAGGCTTCGCTAGCCACGTCTTGCAGGTAATGCTCGTCGTCCTCGGCCAGTTTGATTAACTTATCATAGGCTTTGTATAAGGTATGAACCTGTAAGTTTTTATCGGCATTGTCCGCAGGCGAGCTAGCATTAGGCGAGTTATCACTTTGATTTTGGTTTTGATGGTCACTGCTGCCTAGTAGCTCGCCAATGGCTAACACACTGCAGCTGCGGAACTCAGCATCAGGGTTATAATCGATCGTGGCCATCAAGATATTGACTCCATCAGCATGACCACACTTAGCCAGTCCTTCAGCCGCGGCAAATTGCACATCGGCGTCTTTATTACGCAGGGCGTTTTGTAATGAGGCAATGCTGCTATGTCGTCTTTTGGCACGATATGCCAGTGCCTCGACCAATTTAAAGGTATGATTAGCTGGCATCTGCTCGTAGGCTAACGCCAAAGCACTATCAATGCGCGAGGATAAATCACTGTCGTCCGATTTTGCCCATGCAAGTGACGGCAATAGCAGCGCGGCAAGTGCATAATCACTATGACTCATAAGGGTCGTAAACAGTGACAGCAAGACTTTCGAGTCTCTAGGATGCTGACGTTGTAACCAACGCGTGTCTTCACGCTCATCTAGGTAGTCATCGATGTTTTGATCGTAACCGCTGATTTTCACCAAAGTGTCAAATAAGTATTTACGCTCTTCTTTATGCTTTTCTGGCGTGTACTCAAACAGATTCTCTAAACGCTGTAGTAATGGTGCGACCAGATGCGTATTACGCAGGTCAGCGATATCACCATAAATAAACTGCTTAGGTTTTTTGATATGGGGATCGTCAAGTAAGGCTAATAATCGTAAGTGCGCTTCATTAGCAACTTGTTCAGCAGTCGCAATATCAAAGCTGCTCTCCAAACCATTCTTTAAATGACCCTCTAAAGTGTTCTTATTGATGAATTGGTACGAGGTGAGTGCATCGACAAGCAAATTCCAGCTACGGTATTTCTCATTACTCGCTTGAGCATCTTCAGCAAAATCAAATAAGCTATCAAATAGCGTGCTGTCTGCAAACAGTACGTCATGAAACTCGACCAGTTGACTCAGTGCTTGATATTTTGCATTCCAATCATCACTCTTCACAGCGTGCAGCAAAAATGTCAGTTTGTCTTGACGCTGCCCTGACGGCGATTGACTGTCTGCAAAGGGCGTGACGATGACTTGTTTCCATTCAGCAACGATCTGAGGCAGTAGCGACTGACAATATGTCTGTAGCCCAAGCAAGCTGGCTGGCAGATGGCCTAGTCGGCCTTTTAGCAGCTGATAGGTCTCTTCTGCTAAGGTGTGATTATTGGTTTTTAACAAATCAATGAGTTGTTGATCAGCGCTACTACTGACAGTCGCTGTATCCGATGGTTTGCTTTGCTGCTGTATGGCATCGTTCTTTGCGGTATCTAACAATAAATCCAAGCCGCGTTTGACCATATCACGGTAGGGCGTACTCATTGCATAGTCAGCCAGCTTTTTGGCAGGCATGTCCAGCTTATACAAGCATGCCCAAGCCAACTCACGAGTGTCAAAACTACTATGGTTCAGTAGTGGCAACAACACGCGACTGGTACTGTCTCGCCAGTCCTCATCGTTATTAGTGTTGTTATTGGTGTTCAGCTGCGATGGTTGAGTAGCAAGCCACATTAGCCCTCGAATGGCTTGGTCTGTGGTGCTGCTATTAGCATAATAATCATCGCCTGCGCGTATGACGCCAATCCAAGCGCCAAAGGCAAGAGACTGGTATGGATAATGTACTTCCTGACTGTCTTGTTGTTCAGTAGGAGAGCTATCGCCTGTTTGTGTATCGCCTGCTACCTCATCAACTGTGGCTGTAACTGGGTGAGCACTTAACAATGCCTGCAAACTGCGTTGCCATTTTTGTAATGTCTCAAAAACATCGTCCTCATCGTCATAGTAGTCATGGGCGAGTAATTCAGATAAGTTACAAATGACACTAATGGTTTGCGCGCGTACCAATGGCTGCTGATGTCGACTGAGGTTGGCGAGCTGTTGTAAGTTTTCGGTACTGACGGTTGTCAGGATACTTGCTCGGATAGAGGATGTATTATGCGACTGTCCTTTAACACCACCTTTATATGCCGTGTTTGGCATGGCATCTATCATCATCGTAATGACTTCAGAATGAGAAGATAAAATACTACCTAATTGACGTGACAAATAATCACTTAGGTACTGCCACGTTGACGATAGTGCTTGCTGGTTATTAGGGTGTTGTACGTCATTTGGGTAACGAGCAAGTATGTTGGCATAGACTACTGTTGTGTCATTATCGGCAAAGCTTAAGGCTTCTATTAGTCGGTTAGGTCGACCAGTACTAGTAGCGGTCTTTTCAGGAGCTTGCCTGCCACCTTGCAAGCCATTCTGTAAATCATCAAATATCAATAACAGTCTGGCTGCTACTGCATAGGACTCTGACTCAAACAAAGGCTGTAATTGTCGTGCATGTGTAATACCTAAACCGTGCTGCGCTTGTAGCCAATGCGTAGGGGTCATCGGTGCAATAAGCGTACTAAGATTGTCTGTTTCGTCTCTTATGTCATGAGTAAGGAAGTACTGCCCGCGAGCATCACCTAAAATAGCCAAACATAAACTGGCTGATTGACTGATAATGGCGCGCTCATCTTTTTGCCATTTCACCAGTAGATCAATGTCCTCAAAAGAAACTATCTGCGTAAGTGTTGGAGCAAGTGATTTAAAATCGGCGTCAGGGTGGTTTAAATATTTATCGTACCAGTTAAGCGCGTTGTATGTTGAGGGATGAGCTAGCTTTGATAAACCAAATAATGCTTGGCCTACATGACTGTACCACTGAGTATATGTTTCACTTTTTTTGTCCTGAGAGGGTGTTGGTAGATCTAAGTAATGCTTAAAGACTTGGTACGCTTGCTCATCACTTCGCTTTGCCTGTTCTTCGTCAGCATATAAACGAGATTGGCTGGCCAGCAGTTGAGCGACTGTTAGCTGAATATCAGGATAAGGACTGTTGAGGGCCGCGGTAATCACTGCTTCGTGATGATTCGGTTGATCATCGGCGCTACTATCATCTAGGCTACTGTGATCCGCTAAAATAGTAGACTGTAAGTCTGTCAGCGCCAAAGCGACCGTCAAAGCTTGTTTACGTAGCTCAATACTGTCATCAGCGAACATGGCCACTAGAGCTGGCATCAGTTGTGTCAGCTGAGTCGTATTCGCTCTGGCTTGCACTGTCGTAAGGGCCAGTTGCTTAGTGTCCGCATAAGGGCTGGCAAGTGCATTTAACATGACGTCAGCAAACCCTAAGTGTTTGCTCTGTTTTAATGCGATGTCAAAGGCTTGCTTACGGATAGCGGCAAACGTATCCGCAAAGAACAGGGTCAGGACAGCTTGATTGGTCTTTTGGTGATTCGTTTCTTCAGTGTTATTGGCTTTATTTGTTTTATGCTTCGAGTTCATCGCTAGCAGCAGTCGTTGCCATTCTTCTATCGCCACTTGATGCACATCTTCAAAGAGGCTCTGCTGCAATAGCTCAATGATGTCAACGATAGCGCTATCAGAAACGTTTTTAGAAATAGTGTCAGATGACTGCTTAAATTGGCGGTTTAATAGAACTTTAACCACTTCTAATCGAATACTGGTAAAAGGGTTGTTCAATGCCTGTAGCAATATGTCTGTCATCTCTGACGACATCTGAGCGCTTTTATCACTGCTATCACCACTATTTGAGCTATCTGGTGCGACATGCTTTAAAAACAGCGCTAAAGACTGCTCATGAATATCTTGATGTTTAGAAGCAAAACCTGTCGCTGCCCAAGACAATGCATTGTCTGCTAACTTGCCATAGGCTTGCATGGCGACTTGGCGCACGCCAGCGTCCTTATCATCTAGTAATGTCGGTAGGACTGCTTTGGCGTCTTCTATATTTAAATGACCAAGCGCGGTGGCGACACCAGCACGGATGATGGCACTGTCATCATGGCTCATCAGACTAATCAGGGTGCCAAACGCACGTTTGTCTTGTAGGCAAGCCAGCGCATAAGCCGCTCGGAAACTGATATCTTCATTACTATTGCTTAAGCTTTGTAATAAGGGTTCTAACGTGTCATTGCTTAGATTTATAGATTCAGCAGCAGGCTTCTTGGATTTGGCCGTTTTAGCCTTACTCTTAGATGCTTGGGCACTATCTGCTTGCGAGATAAAATCTTGCGTAGATAAGGTTAAACGGATCGTCTCATCGGATTCTGATGGTTTAACACTCTTATCATTTGCCGCTGTGCTGCTAGCATTATCTAGTAGCGTGCCGCGCAGTAAGCGAAAGTCATCAAAATCAGTCAGGGTACGCAATGTTTGTGTGTCACCTTGCTGTTTCAACACCTCTATCAACTTGGGTTGAGACAGTAATGAGACATAAAATGCCGTTTGCCTAATCTCTGTATTACGATGATTCTGTAGCAGCATCAACTGACGCGAGACTTCAAGATGGTTTAGCATACCGCGCTGATACAGGCGAATTAACCCTGATTGGACAATGTCTGATTGATTGCAGTCTAATGCCATCAAATCTGCTTGCGGACTGTTCTCTGGCAATAAAGTCTCAAGGGACGCCAATGCTTGCTTGCGAATATTCGCAAAACTGTGTGACAACGCTTCTCTTAAAATAGGTAAAATTCTGCGCTGGCTGGTGGCATCCCTCATCGCAACCTTTAGGTAACCTTGTAACGCAGAAGCCACCACTTCTTCGTAGTAACGGTTTTTAAAGGCTTCTTCTAGATAATGCAGCGGGCGCTTCGCCGTACTTGCGCGGTCGGCCAAGGCATGAAAAGCAGCAAGACGTACTTTTGCACTGTGCGCCGAGCTTAGTTGCTGCTCTAAAACCTGAGCAGTTTTATCAAGATTAGTAGTCGCAACCCACTGTACCAATTGCAATGCTTGGTTAGCCGTGAGCGTGTCGCTATCAGCAAGTAATTTTTTAACCAGTTCTAACGTTTGGTTATCTGCTTGCGCCTGTAGCAGCGCTAGGCCTTCTTTAAACGACACATTGTTATTGTTTGAGGTATCTGTCAGTAACTGGCCGATTTTCTGATAGCCGTCTTTGATGATATAAGTAACTGGCAGCAGCTTACTGTTTTGTGCCGTACTATTTTGTGAGGTGCTACTCTGTGACGAACTTCTAGTATGGTCAATAGGTATGAAACGTAGGCTCTGATCGGCACTGACTACGATGAGCATTGGTTGCTCAGCGTAAGAAGATAAGACGATCTGTCGAGCCTTGGTTAGATCCTCTTTACAGCTGTTTGGTTGACCTTTATCAAATGCCCACGATTTAACACTCTTGTCATCTGCTGCGGTAAATAACCGTGTGTCTGAGACACAAAGCGCCGTGATCATTTCACTGTGTTGGCTAGACTTGGCTCTATCAATAGGGTGCAGGTCGCCTTGGACATGAGTACGGTACAAGCACTTATCTGCACCTGCTGAGAAGAAGTACTGCCCGACTGGCTCAAAACAAAGCGCGTTTACTTTACCTTGATGGAGCTGTTTGCGGCTACTTAGATTAAGCTGAGCACCATCTGATGCCCATTGATAGCTACTAACATCTCCCGCTTTATCTGCCACCACGAGCCACGAGCCATCACTTGACGTTGTTAGCGCGGTTAATGCAGGCTCCTTACTTGATGCTGCTATAGAAGACGAATAAGGTTCAATGATGACAGTACTGCTGGCTTGGCTTTCCTGATAAGGCCATACTACGATATGTTTTGGGTATAGAATAGCCAACGCATATTGTAGTGGTGCCATTGCTACAGCATGGCCTATAGCATTGTTGTTATTTTTAGGTGCATCGAGCAAGGATTTGGCACTGGTCTTCTTAACTTTCTTGGCTTGCCAATCCGTTTGATAAAGATGACCATCATCACCAATCATAATAATAGTGCTGTCATCTATTTTGGTGATGGCTTGCATCGCACAAGGCAGCACAGTTGTCGATAAGCTAAATTGTTCACCTTGTTGATCAAGGACGTATAAGACCGTAGCAGATGCTTGCTGCTGGCGAGTAATAAAAAGACTGCGCCCATCTTGCTTGGTTGTCTTTTGAGTTGCCGCTTGGGTACTGTTGGCCTTACTGACTAAGCCCATAATTTGACCCCAATAGGGGAGTGTTATTGTTTTCATGGTGTTATCTCAGTTGAGGTGACGTCATATTTTTTTGAGTATCTTTTTTTGAATATAAAAGCTTGCTAGTAGCTATTTATCTATATCTGTTTGCCAAAGCCGTTAAGCCGATGCCACTGGCTGCAGATTTTTAGATAGCTCAGGATAGCGATGCAATAGCCGTGTGACGGCAACCAAACACGCATGACGCTCCATCTTGCCTGCCGAGTGCGTAAAGGTGAATAGTGTTGGTATAATGAGCGCTGCAAAGGTGCTGTCAGCCAATGCCACATCACGAAAAGTCTCAATCAAAGCCAATTTGGCACGACTCGCAGATATGGGTTTTAGCGTGATATTGCTATCTGACTCAGTTGCCTCATATGACTGTGATGATGCTGATCTTTTATCTGAGTAGCGTTGTTGTTTATGCTTACTGCTGTCACTAGCAGCCGGCTCTTGCGAACCGCCTAGACGGCCAGGTGGTAGCTCAAAAAGACCACGGCGTAGCAGCATTAGTAGCTGATCGATTTCTGCAGGCAAGCGTGCCAAACATCTATCTGACTGCTCTGTTATGACTGGTTGATTACTGCTGTCTGTATTTTTGACAACATCTTTATCGGTGCTGGTTGGTTGCCAGTTTGGGGATACGTGACGCGCCTTATAGTGTTTCCATAGCATGGTCACGGCGGCATAACGTACTTCTCGGTCTGTGCTTTGGGTTAATCGATATAGAGACTGCACATCTTGGAAGTTGGCGTGGCGCTGTAGTAGGGTGATACCGATTTGGCGAGCGACTCGCGCTTTGCTTTCAATCAACGCATTCAACATGCCAGCATTCAATTGTGCTGACTGAACGTGATAACGACGATTGGCAACAGAGGGCTTATCCAATAGCGCACGCTTCAGCAGTTGCGTGACCTCAGTATAGGGAGATTCTGCCATCATCAGCCATAGGGCTGGCGTCGGTTGCCACGTCGCCATTTCATACTCACTCAGTAATAAGCCAAATGCTCGCAGCTGGCTGTTACGGTGTTGCAACAAAGGAATGACACGCTCCGCATTAAAGAACGAAGAAGGAATAATCGCATCGGGATCGACTGGTCTGTCTGTCAGTGCCATACAGATCTGTTCATGATGATGACTGAGGTAGCTGATCGCAAGCTCGCTGATAGGTGCAGTAGCGTCATCTGTTGCCATATGCCACAGTGCGTTAGCACCTGCAAAAGTATCGTCTTCAGACACCTCTCTCGATTGACCACTTAGCATCTGCAAAAAGGCAGTTTCGGAAATAATCTTTAGCGGCGCACCATCAGCGATTAAGCTTTCGGCTTTCACTTGCTTGCTACCTTTACGGCCATTACCGTATAACGGTGAACCATCATCACCGATGACCAAGTAATCTAACTTGCCGTTGACGGCGCTGCTAATAGCACCATTAGCCGCTTTCACAACTTTTTCGGCCTCGCCACGAGTCATGCTTTGCATCTTGCCTGTGAATAAATAGCGCTGGCCGGTTAAATCTACTTCAGTAGCAGCATCGCTATTTGAGTCTTTATTGTCAGTGCTATTACTGGAAGCATTGTCAGTAGAGTCGCCTTCATTGCTGTCGAGATATGCGATAAAGTCGGCAGGCAAGAACCCTTTGTTAATGCGTTCAATCGCAAATTCACGATAGAGTGCTTGTTCGCTATGCGCAAGGTTCATAAGCCAGTCGAAACCTAAATCTATCGGCGCAAACCGACGCACATCAGACAGCCAATCTCTCACGTTTTCTGCTAAGTACTCATCAAAAGCTAAGTGCTTTTGCCAGTTTTTAATAGAAGTATCAGCAGATTTTAATCGTTCAATATATTCACTCACTTGCCAATCACGCTCATAGGCAAGCGCATGCCAATAGCTCATATCAAGCGTCGCGGCTGACAGTACATCTTCATCAAACCAATCGGTAATAGTCGCTTGCGATAGTGGATGTAATAGCAGTATTTGCCATACGGCAGCATCTACTTGGCTCAAATCCAAACGTCTGAGCTGGTCCAACGCAAACTCCATACAGTCGCTGTCGTTATTAGCAGAGAAGTCGTGTACTTCTGGTATATCTAGCTGCTGGGCAACACGAATAAAGTATTCAATCCCTAGGTCTTTGGCACTATAGAGCTCAGGTAGTTTTTTTATGGCAAATTTTACGCTGTGTGTTCTGCCGCTAGTCAGTCGTTCAAAAAACCACTCAGGGGTCAAATCGCGCCTTGTAAAGTGTTTGCTAAGTTGTTTGCTCGCGGTTTGATAGTGATGTTCGGTATCTAATAACTGCCCCCAACCGTTGACACCAATATCAGCAACAGGGTCACGACTCAGGATACTATTGATGGCAAATGCTCTAACAGGCTCATAATCTGACATGGCAAGTAACATCAGCTCAGTGAGTGATAAGTCCTGAGCATAGCTTTTGGCATAGCCAATCGCATATTGATAGGCGGCAGGATAGTGTGAATGGAGTAGCTGCAGTACCACTTGATGCAAGCCCAATGTTTGAAATTTAGACTTTTCAAAATGCGGTGAGTTTTCCAATAGCCAAACTATCATCTCATCACGCGCTTTGCTGTGCGCTTGTCCGGCAGATAAATATTGTAGCGTCTCACCACTCACATCACGTAATTGGGTCTTAAAGTCGTGTTTTAGGCTATCGGTTGCGAACTGTCTGATAGCCTCGTTTTTGGCGATAGCCAATAGCTGGATAAGTGGTTCTGGGTCTCGTTGCCACGCCTCAGAGAACGCGCGACCTTTAGCATCAAAAAGCTTGCGAGGTGAGCGGCTGCTGAATCGATTGACGCCATAATCAAGGCTGTTATGGAAGCAGATATGATTGAGTACCCAGCTGTTCGTTTGTGCAAGGCTGCCTGCCGTCATGGCTGCGTCATAGCTGGCGAGTACAGAGACGGCAGCATCAATATAGCCAATTGGCATTTGCTGTCCCAGTTGACGCAAATAACGCCATGCTCTAAGGCTCATATAGGTTTTTGTAGCTAGGCTGACCGCAGAGTTGGCGGTTTGATTAAAACGCTGCAAATCAATCTTGGCAGCTATTTGTCCAAAAACCTCATAATCTTGAGAAAATTCAGCTTGCTTATAAATACGCTTTAAACCCTTCCACACACCATAGCTGATTGGCAAGGCCGTAATGGCTTGTTTTAAAATAGTTCTAGAATACGCGCTGCCATCTTCCCACAGTGCGGTCAGTATTATGTGGATTTTGTAGCGATCTGGGAGAGGGTAAACGCCTTCGTCTGCTTCCAATTTGGCAATCATTGCCACGCGCTCTGCAAACTGTACTTCGGGATGTTGCTCCCGAAATTGATGACTAAATATCTTATCTAAAAACCGATCAAAAGTAAGCTCATGCTCAGGGATGGGCGACTCAGGAATATCATTAACTTGTGTTGCTAATAAACATAACTTATCAACCAAGCTAGGATCTTGGGCTTGCCAAGCTTGCTGAATTTGTGCGAAGGACAGACTCATAGAAATTTGCCTTAATTTTTATTTTGTCGGTGCGCGTAATTTTGTAGCATTATAAAAGCGCGTTTCACAGAAAATATCAAGGACTTTTGTAAGGAAATATATGGACTGCGACATATAGCGTCGCGCATGATTTTATTTGCAATTATATATTGACAATAATAACTGTGATGAGGCAAACTTAACGAGTTGTGAGATTTAGCGTTTCACCGTTTACGGTGAGGGGCGACGTTGCGTCGTCCACGAGTCAAGCCATTACATTTTACCCAAGGAAGACTGTTTCAGTCCTGCTAATACCTAGATAAAGGCCCTAGTGTCATTAGCTCGCTGGCGCAATCACGCAATCGTGATTGAGCTAATGCACTAGGGCCTTTATCTAGGTGCAGTCCAGTGAGTCTTCCATGTACCAGGTCATGAGGTAGATTACACAACAATTGAGTGCTACATCATTATGATGGTATTCAAGGCCTTTAAAGCAAAACCGGAGTAGCGCTGTTTATTCAGCGCTACTCCGGTTTTTTATTGCTTGATTATTAGTTGATAATAAAAAAGCCCTTTGTCTATCACAAAGGGCTTTTTAGTGCAGAAAATATGATTTTATACGGAGCTATTTATCCCCAATAACCATCAGGACATTTAGGTAATTCAACTAACGTGCGACGTAACGCATCTGACCATTTATGACGAATCGTATTAAAGTATTCATCACGCTCATCAATACGGCGACCTTTAGGTAAGATTAAACTGTCATTTTCATAAAGCACAAAATCTATCGGCATACCTACTGACAAGTTTGATTGGATGGTTGAATCGAATGAGAGCATCAGCGCACGTGCCGCGTGTCTCACATCCGTGTCATAGCTGACAGAACGATCCAAAATAGGTTTACCATACTTGCTTTCACCCAACTGAAAAAACGGCGTATCTTCTGTGGCTTTGATGCAATTGCCTTCAGGATAAATCAGGTATAACTCAGGCAGATGTCCTTTAATTTGACCACCAAGCATAAACGAGCTAGTAAAGGCCCCATCACGACTAGAATTAGCGACTGCTTTTGCATGATTCATAATATCACGCATACATTCGCCAACCATTTGCGCCGCATCAAACAACGTCGCTACCGTATTGAGGTTGCTCTCAGCACGCTGGTCAATGTCGTTTTGTAGTTTATTGAACACTGCCTGCGACGTCGCTAAGCTACCCGCTGTCTGTAGCACCATAAAGCGCTCGCCCTCAACGCCATATTGATATAACTTTCTAAATGTCGATATGTGATCAACACCGGCATTGGTGCGCGTGTCACTGGCAAAGACCATACCGTCTTTTAGACGAATGGCAGCACAATAGGTCATAAGATACCCTTGATAAAGAAAAATTGTAGAAAACAGCAAACGCTATGATAGCTTTTTGACTAATACCAAACTGTAAAGATTTTCGTAACCGCCACCCATACGCACGCCGCGAACAGGTGCCGTATCTAGATAATCTCGCCCAATCGCCACATACACATGTGAGTTTGGGGTAAATGCCTGATTTGAGATATCAAAAGTATACCAGTAACCATCTAGCCAAACCTCAGCCCATGCGTGACTGGCCATGTGATTTTCGGTATCATCATACAGATAACCAGATACATAACGCGCTGGAATCTGTTTATCGCGCAAGATGCTTAAAAATACATGCGTATGGTCTTGGCACACACCGGCACTTGTCGCAAATGCTTCAGCAGCGGTCGTACCCACATGCGTGACGTCTTTAACAAAAGGCATTTTCATAATAAGGGCATTCGCCATTGCTTTTAAGCTGTCATGAGTAGGGGTTTTTAGATATGGCGCTGCAAATTCTCGCATCTCTTGTGAGCATTTGGTCAATGGGGTTTGTACGGTAAATAGCAGGTAGGGGACATGATCCATATCTTCTAGTCGTTCGGTTTCGGTATTGATCTCAACAATACCCGACGCCTGCATTTGTAAGTTGTTATGTGCTTCGTTACGACTGAGCGTGAGCCATGCATTACCAAAGCCGTCCTTTTGATTGGTCGCCACTTTAGGGAGCATGACATCCCATTTATGAATGGTTTGGTGTGGCATTTGCATAGGGGTCATGCGTATATACTGTACACTGCGCTGCGCCAGCTCATCGTAATAATAGTTGGTTTGGTGACTGATTTGAAGTTTCATGGCATTTTCCTTATAGCATCTTTCTATTTTCTGTTTATTCCATATGTCTCATGAGCCATTATTATTGGTTTTTGGCTAGACACCTTCTATACACCTTGACGCAATATGAGATTGAACTCTTTGCTAATCAGCGCAAAATCACTAAATTTCTTTGACCTAATCATCTGGTTGGTCAAGCGGATAAGCTCACGCCAGCGCGTATTTTCCGGTAACTCATTAATCCAGTGTCTGAATTCAAAACTGACCTCTGTTGAATCTTCTCCCAACAAGACGGCACGCTCAAGCTGCTCAAAGTGACGCCCTAATTGCCAAAAACAAGTCACTGTCGGATTTTCTTGTTTCATCGCAGCGTTACACGCGTGTAGCTGCAAGGTCGCCGCTCGATACGTGCCAGCACTCGATAAACGCTTGATCAAGTTATACAGCTCAGCGGTATCTTTACCAATGACGCCTTTGGCCTCTTGGACATTGTCCTCAATCGATTGCACAATATTGGGTATGATGTTTTGTTCCAAGTCAGACATCATTTGTGCTTTCATGGTGGTAAGTGACGCTTCACCATCAACGGCAAACCCTAGATGACTGATTAAATGCTTGATCTGTGATTTTTTGAGATCGCCTTTGATGAGCTGTTTCATGACATCGTCATAGTAATACAAGCGCTCACTATATCGGCCTAGCCATATTAAGTGACTGGCGGTAGAGAGTAGCAGTATCATGGGCGCATCATCTAAACTCTCGTAACCGGTTTCTAAGGGCTGGACGCGATTATAGTAGTTCGCATGCCCTAAAGCGTTGCCTGTAGAATTGACACTTACTGAGGATAAAGGCGCGCACTTGTCGGCTTGCTGGCTGTCTAAATCACTGTCATCAATAACCCATGTGTCTTTGATACCGCCGCCTTGCGATGAATTGACGACCAACGAGCCTTCAACCATGGCCACTCGTGTCAGACCACCAGGTACGATATCTACCGTGCCATCACCATGACTGAGAATAAAGGGACGCAAATCAATATGACGCGGTGCGATACCATCGCTCACGGCAGTGGGGTTGGTAGATAGTGAGATGGTTGGCTGAGCAATAAAGCCGGCTGGATTTTCAAGCAGACGCAGGCGATATTCTTCGATTTCTTCTTTGGTTGATGTCGGACCAATAAGCATCCCATAGCCGCCTGAGCCTTGCGTTTCTTTTACCACCAGCTTGTCCAGATTATCAAGCACATATTTGAGATCATCAGGCTTACGGCACTGGTAGGTCTCAATATTAGGTAGGATAGGCTCTTCATTTAAGTAGAACTTAATCATATCTGGTACAAAAGGATATAAACTCTTATCATCGGCCACGCCCGTACCTGGTGCGTTTACGATAACGACGTTGCCAGCGCGATACGCACTCATGAGCCCCGACACACCCAAGATAGAATCTGAGCGGAATGCTAAAGGATCGATATATGGGTCATCAATGCGGCGGTAGATGACATCGACTTGTACTTTACCGCGAATACCTTGCATGTAGACTTTGCTGTCCTCAACGACCAAATCATAACCATGAACGAGTGGTACATTCATCTCATGCGCTAAAAAAGCATGCTCATAATAGGCACTATTAAAGCGACCTGGCGTTAAAATGACGACTTGCGGATCATATTTGGATGTTGAGCTGGCAAGACAGGCTTTGAGACGGTTGGGATAATCACTGATGCCCATAATAGGGGTGTCAGCAAATATATCAGCTAAGAGGGTCTCTGATATATTGCGGCTCTCAAGCATATATGAGACGCCTGACGGGGTGCGCAAGTTATCCTCTAAGACACAGAACTTGCCAGACTCATCACGAATTAGATCGATACCACTAATGTGAGAGTAGATTGGTTTGTCGAGCTCAATGCCCATCATCCACGGCTCATAGCAGCCACTGGCATATACATAGCTGGCAGGGACGATATCTGCCTTCATGATGGCTTGGTCATGGTAGATATCATGTAAGAATGCATTGAGAGCGGTGATACGTTGTTTACAGCCTGCTTCTATTTGTTTCCATTCGCTCGCGGCAATAATGCGTGGAATGATATCAAACGGAATCATACGCTCGATGTTTTTGGCATCGCTATAGACGGTAAAGGTGACCCCTTTACGATAAAAGATATTTTCTGCTTGTTCGTTTAGGTAATTGAGGGCATCCATGTTGATGTTATCAAGCCAATGGCCAACAGCTTGTGCCACTGGGCGATACTGACCTTTACCTGTTTGGAGTTCATCAAAACTTGGTGCGCGTGATGGGGGAGTGTCTGTTGAGTTACTGTCTGCTGACTTATTTTGTGATTGACTCTGGGATTGAGATGATTTTTTATTCATAAGTACCTCACGTATCCTTGGTAAAGTTATACTTTATGATGAATACACTGTCTATGCTAAGTAGAGTAGCACTTGTACTGCGCCCAACAGGTAGTCTATCTCCTGTATGAACTATACAACGGTTACTGAGCAATATACAACAAGAGTTAAATAATAGATTTTTAAAAACTTGAACCTAATTCCAATAAGTTTAACTCAATAGAAACAGTAGGAGAGAAGACATGAAGCTACGTGGTAGGTTCTTAATGCTGGCAGGTATAGGGTTGTCAGCGACTATCAGTGTGACTGGCTGTGGTAGCGAACCACAACAAGATATCTTGCCTGCTGGTAGCACAGTGGTCGCACTTGGCGACTCATTAACCTATGGTTACGGCGCAAACCCTAAAACAGCGTATCCTACGGTGCTAGCAGAGCTAAGCAAATGGAACGTCGTTAATGCAGGCGTCAATGGTGACACTTCTGCAGATGTGCTTACTCGCGTGAATGAGATTACTGAGCAAAACCCTGATTTGGTCTTACTGGGTGTGGGTGGTAATGATGTATTGCAGCGCATTTCGCCTGATACGACGCGGGCTAATATCATCGCGACTATAGACACTTTGCAATCCAACAATATTGATGTTGTCCTAATCGCTGAGCCGTATTTCAGTACTAGTGCTTTGTTTGGAAAGGTAAGTGATAATCTACTGTATGAAGATATTGCGGAAACTGAAGGCATACCTCTGTATTCTGATGGCTGGTCCACTGTACTGTCAGATGATGCATTGAAATCTGATAAAATTCATGCCAATGCGGCAGGCTACAGACAGTTCGCTGAAGGGTTGCATGGTTATTTAAAAGAGGAAGGTTGGGTACATTAAACCGCGAATATTAACCTCGAAAACGGTCAGTAGGGTGTATGCGTTTGGTATCTAGAATACAATACGGAAAAAGCAGAGCGCCTATTGACTAGGCTCTCTGCTTTTTTATTTTATTAATGGCTAATAAGTAATGATTTCATGGGAAGATATTTATAATGCAGTACTCTTATTCATCGTCACCCATGACGACTACCAAACCTTCATCAGCGGCTATCTTACCTTCGCAGATATCTTTATAAACCTCTAGTAAGCCATTAACTCCATCAAGCTCTTGAATCTTTAACCACGCACTAGTTTTTGCAGTGCTATTCATGATGTAACGCATAGAGCGTTTATTGAACTCTTCAGGGCCCCATTCTTTCATACGTTGCTGTACATGACTGGGTGCAAAAAACTGCTGGCTACGTTCTTGCATGATACCTTCGGTATGACGTGGCTCGTCCCAGTGCGTGAGGCCGACATTGCTGGTATAGCGCATGTTATCGCCTAAGTGCTTATGTAGACGGCTAAGCACGTCAGTATTGGCCGACATATCGACAATAACCGTCGGCTTAGTTGCATCAATTTGCTCTAGCGTGTCATAGCTAAGCACACTGTCATAAGCGTCAATTGACTTAACAAAATCCACATGACGGTTTGATGTCAGACCGATAACATGCGGTGCATCTTTATCATCAGCTAGGCCATATGCTAAGCCAGTACTGGTCTTACTAGAGGCACTGATAATCACCACTTGCTCTGCACCAAACCAATCATTACCCTTCAATAGATCATGTAAGCAAAATGAGGTTAGGTGCAAGACAAACAGCAGCATGCGCTGATCGTCATGGATGCGGTCATAGTCTCGTTCATGATTGACGCGCTGATATAGGTTATAACCGGGTGGTAGCTCGGCACGATGGACACTACCATCAAGTAAACTGGTTTGGGTGACTCGCTTGGGTGTTATGATTAATTCATTGGCGGGCGGGAAATAACCAAATAATCGCTCACCGACAGGTAGTGCATCACTATTGGACTCTACAACATCGCCAAATCCCCAGACTGGAATAATACCCCATTTCTCAGGCTCGTCACCATTTGGCGAAAAAAACTGCCAATAGCGTAATTGGTCACCCATGACCGCATAAGTAATATTATTCGCAGTAAAAGCAAAGCGATCAACTTTGACACGTACTTCACCATCGCCTAGGGTATGTACAGGCGTCTCTTGTAGGCGAGCTTGAGTTAGGTTTGCTTTATTGGTCTGAAATTCTTGCATGGTTATTTCCTTTTTTATTTTATAGTTATCAGATTAAGCATTAGCAGTTTTGGCTTGACGTGCTGCCGTAATTTGCATGATTTCACCCATGAGTTTGGGCATGTTGGCGGCAGCTTTTGGTCCTGCTTCTTTTAAACGCTTAAGAATAGCAAGCTCTTCAGGGGGCGTGTCTTCGCTGGCTCGTACCAATTTGGTGAAGCCATCTAAGCGATTGTTGATCATCCATTCACGTAGCACAGGCTCCTTTGACCAACGCATCTGATTCTGCATTTGTTTAACAAGGCCAACCAAAAAGTCCGTATCATGATTTGGAATTGGCACCACTTGGCACAACTCATTTTTGATAGTTTCATCATCATAATTAGCCTCGATGTGGGCGATAAATGCGGCACTAAATACAGGTTGATAGGTACGTACGGTTTGCACCACCACGGTATCACCTTTGAATACATCGTACGTCTCTGTCACTGGTACTGCCCGTGCAGAGCAGTCGATATGCATGGTGTTGGGGGTGGTAGAAATGCTGTCCTCACCAAAATAAATCTTGTCAGTATCTAAGCGGGTCACGCGACCTTTACGTACAATGTTTTTAACACGGCGTAACTGCTTGAGCTCTTCACTGCTAATGGTAGCGCCATGGAACATTTGCGGGCGTACATTTGGATCAATACGCATTAATACGCCGCCTTTTTCTAAACGATTAAACAGGTCTTCGATGTTTTCAGCTTCAGCAATCGCTTCTGCTTGAGTGGCCTGTGCTCCAATAGTATGGGTGAAAAAATCACGAGAGGGTTGGGTGTTTTTACGATCGATCAGCCAAGCATCTCTTGGCATAATCCACGTAATATAGTCTGGATCAATTTGATTCTCTAGTAGCCATAAAACCGCATCAATACCTGTTTTTCCACCGCCGATAATCACGTAACCATCACGGGGTTTGGTTAGACTCGGCAAGTCATTTAACGGGCCAAACTTAACACCTTCAGCAATCTCAAAGTTTGGGGTATGGGTCGCTGGTACTGAGGTTTTAAAATAAGTGCCATCAATGATTTTCTTGTTGACCTTAACCTCATAGTTGGTATCAGACAGTAATGATGAAAACTTGCCGTCGCCTTTGTACTCACACATCGGGAAGTACTTCACGCGGCCACTTGGTAAAAACGTGTGCTTCATGACTTTATCAAAGTACGCCATGACTTCTGCGCCTGACGCCAGCTCAGATAAGCCTTTATTTAAACCAATTTTATCAATCATACCGCCGCAAAGCTCACGTGAGCTAACGCCATAAAAAGACGACGGCTGATGTAAGGTGACAAACGAATAGGCATCGTTCCAATGACCACCTGGCTTATGATGTTTATCAACGATAATAATATTAGCATCTGTTTCTGTGAGCAGCACATCGGCAAAAGCCATGCCCACCGCGCCACTACCAATGATTAGATAATCCGTTTCTAGCTGTTGAATACTCATAGCGTCCTTACTCTAAGTTGAGTTTCTATCAACACAATCAATTTATAATCGTTTGTGTATAACAGTGTTATATACTAGAATAACACTGTTATAATTGTCAAGACATAGTGAGAATCTAATGGATGCCAGAACCAAAATACTAAATGCCGCATCTGAGCTTTTCTTAGAAGGGGGCGGAGACACCTTGAGTGTACGCGCTATATCCAAGCGGGCAGGACTGTCCACCATCGGTATATACAGTCACTTCCAAGGTAAGCAAGGCATACTAGATGCGCTGTACATAGAAGGGTTTAATCTTGTCCGTGAAGCTATGGATGTCATTCCAGAAGGCAAGGCAAGCAAAGAGCAAGTGCTAGAGGCGTGCCTAGGGTATCTTAATGTAGGCGAGAAATATGAAGCACACTATCGGCTGATTTTTGGGGAATCTGATGCAGGATATCAGCCCTCAATCGAGGCCATTGCAGCAAGAGATAGTGCCTTTGCAAAATTGGTACGAGTGGCGGGTTCTTATTTATCAGAAGAGGCTAGCGTGACGGAACGTCGTCAAATAGCGTTAGATATCTGGGCCATCGTACATGGGTACGTCAGTATTAGTCACCATGTGGTGTTCGCCGATGGACTGGAGCTAGACTGGAAGACGATGGCACTTCGTGTGGTTGGAGTACAGTTGGATGCCATTGACCTAACCAAAGCTAAGCCTTAACAAAGCCTTCCCGAACAACCCAGTAAATCAGCAGTATGAAGGTGGCAATGAATATTAAACAGCGATTCGTAAGTATTGCTCATGGATAGGTAACTACATAGGTACATAGTGTTTAAATAATCCATCGCTTTACTTAAAAATCAAATAAGCAAACATATGTCTTTTATCTTGTAAACTGCATTATTTTAGGTTATTTTTCACTGTTGATTACCGTTCTTTAACCAAGGAGAAGCAGTTTGGATACTAACTTATCACCGCTTAAGATTTCAGTGGTTGCGACGCTGACACTGCTTACAGGCTCGCAAGTATTTGCAGAGGCCAAGTATGGTGATTATGGGACAGAAACCGCGCTGACGCTTGCCCGTGACTATGCTGGTCGTTATACAGGTTCAGATAAAGAAGTCCAAGCCGCTGATTATATGCAGCAGCGCATGACCATCGATGGCAGTAACAACCAAGTCAATCGTCAAACGTTTGATTTCGTAGCGCCTCGTGGTTTATTCAGAGGTCAGACGTTAACGAGTAATAACGTTGTCGTAACCCAAAAAGGCAGTGCTGACACCAACAGAACGCTATTTGTCGGCGCACATTATGATTCTGCCGTCGCTTATCCAAACTATGAAAATCTAGAAGCGTTAGACGATAATGCTTCTGGGTCTGGCGTCTTAACTGAGTTGACCAAAAATCTGACAGGTATTGAGACAGAGCATGACATTCAGTTTGTGGCATTTGGTGCAGAGGAGGGCGGTCTCAATGGTTCAAAGGCGTTTGTTGATCAGCTCACGGACGCAGAAAAATCAACAGCGTTGGGTATGATTAACCTAGATAGTCTGATTACAGGCGACAAAATGTATGCCAATGCAGGGCGAAATGCTTACGACAATGATGGCGACGAAGTGGCTGCCAATGTAAGTTTGCGTGAAAATGCACTGCGCATCGCTAAAGAGCTTGGTATTACACTGGAAGTCAATCCAGCCATTATTGCACCAGGTGAGACCGAACCCTACGAGCCTTATGGCGTTGGCTGCTGTAGCGATCAGGAGTCTTTTGATAGTGTCATGCAGGTCGTCGGATTTGAGGCAACCAACTGGGGCCTTGGGCCTGATTATGATGGTTACACGCAAACTGAAAACCCGGATATTCCAGGTGGCTATACGTGGCATAACCCTGCATTAGATAACGAAGAAGTGCTTACTGCGGCCTTTGGTGAAGAGCGCATAGCACAAAGAATGCGTGACTACTCTCGTATCATCAGCAGATTGATTGTGGAGCAAACCAATGCTGATATCATTGCATCAACCAAAAGTGCGCTCAATCTTCAAAATACAATGGGCACTGCGTTAAAAAATAATGCTACCGACTCGCACTCAGCGGTGCTTGAGCGCGCCAATGCTTTAGCATTACATACTCTCGATGATGCGCAGCTTTTTGATACCGAGTCGCGTACTCAGGTTTGGGTAGATGGCTCCCAAAGCTACGTGGATGCTGATGAGGTGCAAGAGGGCATTCGCGCCAATATTGGTCTATATGGCGAATATATGGTACAGCCGAGCTGGCGTGTTGGTGCAGGTGTGCAAGCGGCCAATCAAAACAATAACACCGTAGAAAACGGTATTAAAAAAGATACGAGCTATGGCATTCAAGCCTATTCGTTACTGGGCGGAAAAGACACGGCTTGGTGGAACACCACGTCTCTAAGTCTGTCTAAGCACGATTTAGATGTCAATAGAACGGTAAAACTAGATGGTAATGACGGCATAAACATTATCAACAATAGCGAACGCGGTGATGCGGATGCCGATGTGTTTAGCGCATACAATGAGCTTGGCTATAATTTCCTTATCAAGAAAAACGTCGCGCATGGTGCATTTTTGGGTCTGAATTACAGTGATACAGATATAGATGGTTATACCAGTGGTAATGCAAACTCTCACACTGCGTTAAAGGTTGATAGCACCTCTAGCGAGGCATGGGATTCAGAGCTTGGTTACCAGTTACAATATGGCTTTGATTTGATGGGCACGCCTGCCAAACTTCAAAGCAAAATCGCTTACGTGCATGTTATCGACGATGGTTTAACCGATAGTTTATCGACAACGTCTTTAGCTGACGGTCAAACAAGAGAGGTTAGTATCACTCAAGTAGATAAAGATGACGACTATGGACGTTTTGAGCTGAGTGTGAGTAACAAGGTTCATAAAAACGTTTATGCGTATCTGAATGGCGATACAACCTTTGCGCGTGACGATAAAGACAGCTCAGTGCAACTAGGCTTGCAATATCAATTTTAAATCTTGATGTGTGAATGTCAGACTGCGCTGCTCAATAATTCATTTATGAGCAGCGTTTTTTGCTTATGCATGTCAATATATTACTTATAAGGGCGTATTACTGATTGCCGCTACAGTAACCAGATTCAGTAATACCAATATGTGCAAAATACTAAAAGAATAGGGGTAGCGTATATGTTTGGCATCATAAAAGACTGGCGTGAACAGCGCATACTAGATAATAGCGAGTTTACCCATGCCGATTGGATGCATGCGGCTGAGCGTATCGTGATACTCGATAGATTAAGTGTTGACGAGATGACACATTTATTTGAGCTAGCAACGTTATTTTTGGCTGATAAATCTATCACTGGTGCACAAGGTTTTGAGATTACCCATGCTGTCAGACAATCTATTGCACTACAAGCCTGTTTGCCGATCTTGAACTTAGGTCTTGACTGGTATGCTGGTTGGTCATCCATCATCATTTATCCTGGCTCGTACAAAAGCAACAGTACCACGGTAGATGAGTTTGGTATCGTCCACGAAGGCACTCAGCACCGTAGCGGAGAAGCATGGCTGCGAGGGCCTATTATTCTTTCATGGAAAGATGCCAAGCACTCAGGCGAACGTGACGGACACAACGTTGTCATTCATGAGTTCGTACATAAACTCGATATGATGAATGGCCGTGCCAATGGCTTTCCGCCGCTGCAACCTGATATGGATCCTGCAAACTGGACACAGATTATGAGCCGCGATTTTGAAGATTTTCAAATACATCGCAAGTCAGGGCTTGATCGTTATGGCGCAACCAATCCTGCTGAGTTTTTTGCGGTACTCAGTGAAGTGTTTTTTGAAACGCCGCAAAAGCTGGTCGATGCTTATCCGGATATTTATGAGATTATGGTGAAATTTTTTCGTCAGACGCCGTTATAAGTGATATTTATAGGGATAGTGATAGTAAGCTGTATTCAAGACAGCATAAGCATATTGGAATTGGGGAAGCTGAGGTGACTAACGCTATAAGTGATAATGTGGCAAAAGTAGAAATCTATGAAAGTGCTGATGGAAAGGCGCAAGTGGATGTACGTTTTGAGCAAGAGATTGTCTGGCTGTCATAAGCACAAATGACCGAGTTGTTTGGTCGTGATCAATCAGTAATTTCTCGTCATATCGCCAATGCCATAAAAGATGAAGAAATCGCTGAAAAAAGCAATATACAAAAAATGCATATTGCAAATTCAAACCGTCCGGTGATTTTTTATGACTTAGATGTGGTTATATCAGTAGGCTAACGAAACAAACCTCCTCAAGGCGTGCAATTTAGGCGTTGGGCAACGCAGCGACTACGTGAATACTTAGTACAAGGCTATACGCTCAATCAACAGCGCTTCTATAAAAACTCAAGCAAGCTACAACAAGCGCTAAAATTAATCAAAAAAACCGCACAAAGTTCCGAGCTTAAAACTGACAAAGCTTGTCATTAAAAACTATACCAAAGACCATGTAGTACAAGCTTCTATATGTATTTTCTCGAATATATATAGCATTTATCACCAGATAGAGTAGGCTGCTCATTTAAACAAGTCTTATAAAAGTTGTCGGGCAACCTTTCTCTACACCTTAAACCGTCCATTGATCATTAATGATAGCTACCAGATACCGTTTACCTTGATACTCATCAAATACTAAGCGCAAAACACGCCAGTCCATACCATCATACTCATCCGTGCCTTTATAATAAAATTCTACAACATCTGATGTTTGGTATATCTGTTTTAAGTTATTGATAGAATTACCGTTATTTTTGAATTCATTGACATTGATGCTAGCATTGTTGAACTTTTTACCATCCACCCAAGTATCTAAATAAGTAGGTAACGGCATGACCTGAAGATCGCCAGTACCGTCTTTTTCGCCCCAAGTAAATTGGATGTTGGACTGCTGTAAATACTGTGCAAATTGCCCTCGGCTAAAGACTTTGTCTGACTCAGGCCGTACATAAGCGTACATCGAAAAACGAACGCCACGTGTTGGATGGATATCATTAGTGATTCGAGAAAAATCCTTATTTGCCAGTGCGCGCTGTATACGTAACGCTTGCTGTCTAAGGGTTTGCTGGCTGATATCAGCATTACTAGGTGTTGATGAGCTACTGGTTGGCTGAGATACAATAGCTTCACTAGACTCAGAAGCAGACTGACAACCCGTCGCAGCTAGCGTAAATAACAGAAGGCTGCTAGAGGCTAATGTCGCAGATTTTTCCTTAAAAAAAGCAGGTAATGTCATCATAAAATCATCCTTAGCACAGTTATTAGCGAAAGAAACATCGCTATAAATTGTCATGGGAACTGGTAAAAAATACCATAGAAGCGCTATGTAATCGATATTTTGGTAAGTAAACCTGAATGATACGATAATACAGCAGAGTCCGAATATAGGTATGATGTAATAGTCGTAACACTTATAGGACAGAAGCTCGCTGAGAATAAGATGCCAACATATAAATCGCTGACATTACTATTGACCATAGGACTGATGACTGTCGGTAACGCCATAGCCGATGTATCAAAAGTAGATCAGA
The DNA here is from genome assembly GCF_030407795.1 of Psychrobacter sp. APC 3279. Taxonomy (NCBI): domain Bacteria; kingdom Pseudomonadati; phylum Pseudomonadota; class Gammaproteobacteria; order Moraxellales; family Moraxellaceae; genus Psychrobacter; species Psychrobacter sp. APC 3279. Next base: position 144,639 of record NZ_JASDCR010000010.1, read on the forward strand.
AACAAAATGCCATGGCTGATATAGAGATTGCGACTATCACGAAAATGTACCAACAAGATATTGATGATCAAGGTATGAGTCATCCTGTCGTGCTGCAGCAATATGCTGATGCTGACTTGCAAGCAGCGATGCAGCTTGAGCAAGAATATTTTGAGAAAACTCAGACGTCCTGCAATATAGATTACGATGTACTTTGGAACTCGCAAGATCCTGACTATACGCAAGACAAAAAGTTTTCAATAACTGATCAAGGATTGGTTCAGGTTAGCTTGGCGCAAGGTAGCGATATTTATTATGAGTTGTCATGTGATGACAAAGATAAAACTTGCCAAGTCGCAGACGTGGTTTTAGATCAGGATGGCAAAACGTTGCGGAATCATTTATTTGAAACTTGTCGTTAGTAAGATTTTATAACCAATGACAAATCTGAGCTAAAGTATAAGAATGACATGATATAAATGGTTTTTCTCCTAACTACTAAAACCGTTGGTTTGTTTTCGCATAATGTATATTATGTTAAATGAAGTCTATTAAGTAGTAGGCTCAGGTCTTACTGGTTATAGAATCAGGATTATCAGATACTTCTAATGTTACTGGATATAAACATCCTACCAAAATGTTTAGCTCTTACCGACTAACTCTGTCCTGTTAATTCAACCGAATCTTTTGCATGATAGTTCACGCTTGATCAGTTTTACTTCTAATAAGCATCTCTGACAGGTATATTATTACATCGGTCACCTAACGATTTATTAGGCATTGAGATTTGAATGCTCTATATGATTGGCCATTAATATTCTATGCTTCGCTAAAATACTAATGGCTACGTCCAAATATGTTCTTATCTTTTTATTCGAGATGATCACAGCTGCTCGTCTACGATAGTTTATTTATTATCTGTGTCCGCCGGCTAAGTCTTTAATATAGATATGCTAATAGCCTATTTTTGATAACCATCATTTGTGTGGCTAGACATCTACTAAGATTACCAACCTATATCTAATTGCAAAAACTCAGCCAGACGTTATAACTCCTTCGAATATTTCTAATCTTATCTAGCCTTCAACACTATGCCTAAGTCATCACATATAATCTTTCAAATTTAAATAGCAGACAAATTGTTAAATCATTAGAACTGACTCTATTTTCTTTTGCGTAGCGATAAATCTTATCTACCCCCAAACAGCAGTCCTCTATTTATTGTTACCAAGCCATTTTTAAGATGAATAAGCTGTCTATTGACATTTTTTAAAATATTTGGCCTTTCGTTATATATTTTCTATATACCCCTCAAAATTGATGCATTCTAAATTTGCACAGAACAGTACTATGACCCTGATTTTTATATTCTGTGCGAGTACAGGAGCACGTGTTTTGTAGAAAATATGCTCAACTCCTTGCCGAATCACTCATGGATATTATAATCGCATTTAACTATGTATCGAAATAACTGGTAGAAATGCTGTGTAACCCTCTCAGCGTATAGCCTACTCAATATTTGGTCACTATGCTATAATTATCCCCAAGTGAACCTTGGGGATAATTACGTCTTAAAAACTATTATCTAAAAGGCTTTACCAACAACACTAACGAATACCAGTGTCCATGATAGTGTCCAATACTTCTATATTTTTCTACAGAACAGACTTTTTATAAGTCATCAATCATAAACCTATCATCAACCTTAATTATCATATGACGGATATACATTATGGCTATCGACACAGCAAACGATATCAACAAGCTCGAATGCCGAGACAAAGATTATTCTGTCAGTGTCTCAGGTGTAGCTGGCTTAAGTCTTCGTATTTATCCAAATGGCAAAAAGGAATACTACTTACGTTACTCCCATCCGCATATCGAGGGCAAACGCCCTAGGATGATGTTGGGTAAGATTGAGGATGTCAGTCTCCATGAGGTTAAGTATAAAGCAGACACCATTCTTGATATGGTCGCAAAAGGCTCTGACCCTAAAGCTATCCAGCAAAAAGAACAAACCAATAAATATACTCACCTAAAAAACGCACCATTTTCTGAGATTGCAAAAGCATGGCGAGAACACAAAACAGCAGGTCGCAATCAAAGTAAATCTAAAAAACTGTCATACAGTGAGTCAACCCTCAAGTTCTGGGATTTATGTCTAGGGTATATGCGCCAAGAGATTGGTGATTTAAGAATGGACGATATCACCAGTGAGATGATACTGAGTGTGTGCGAGTCGATTCAAAACAATGGCAATCAAGCGACTTTCGTTGGTGCGAGCACTCGGCTATACACTGAAAAAGTCTTTTCATTCGCTGTTGCTCGAGGGTTGTGCGATAGAAATGTAGCTGTCGATACCCGTGGTGAGCTTGCCCCTGCCAATTCAGGCAATCACTTACCAGCCATTACCAAACCAGAGCAATTCGCAACTCTCTTAAAAGATATGTCCAACTTTAAAGGCGCAAGTAAGATTACACTAGAGGCTATGAACCTACTGCCGTATGTATTTGTACGTAGTATCGACCTGCGCTCGATGCGTTGGAATGACATCGATTGGGATACTAATACATGGGCATTCTCCCCGACTAAGGGCGAAGGTCGTGACGATATGGTCTCGCACTTAGTTGTTCCCTTAGCCACGCAAGTAATTGCGCGATTACGAAATATTCAATCAATTACTGGGCATAAGGAATATGTATTTGCCTCGATGCGCGGTTCAAGCAATGCTTATATTAGTAAAGCGACGTTGGTGCAGATATTCCACCGGCTTGGATACAAAGATGTGCAGTGTGCGCATGGATTTCGAGCATCCGCTAAAACTTTGCTCATGGAACAGCCTGAGCTACGCTATTCTGACATCGTCACAGAATTACAGCTAGGCCATCGAATCAAAGACACACATGGCGGGGCTTACAACAGACTTGATGAAATCGATACTAGGGTACAGATGATGCAAGATTGGGCAGATTATATAGATGAGCTTCGGAGTCGTTAGTTGGAGTCGTTAGAGAGTTATTTTAGAGTCAAGAACCATATTTTTTGCTTTTATTTATGGTTCTTTGAAATGTATTTTACGAAAGTTCACAGGGGACATGCCAGTAAACTGCTTAAACTGTCGACTAAAGGCACTATGATCACCATATCCACAATTTAAGGAGACTTGAGTTACTGTTAGCTTATGATTCGCTAATAGTCGAATGGCATGCTCTAAGCGCATTTTTTGTACAAACTGAATGGGTGACATATTGAGTACTGCTTTGAAGGTACGCTCCAATTGCGATTGACTAAGATTTGCCAATTTCGCCAATTGACCAATATTAATCTTTTGATCAAGATTGTCTCGTACGTATTGATCTACGCTTGCCAATCGAGCGTGTTTGCGTAATATCCGCTCGTTATCTTCATCAATATCTACTGATATACCTACCATTGCTACAATATGATTTTTTACATCATAGACGGGGATTTTTTGCGTGATACACCATCCCAGCTGTCCTGACGCATAGCTATGAAGTTCTAACTTATCAACAATCTCCCTGCCTTCCCTTAACACTCTCAGATCCTGATTGAGATAATCCTTGCCTTGAGACTTCAAAAACACTTGCTCTGTAGTTAGTCCTATTAGTGCTTTTTTGTTTTTAAGCCCGCTACGTTTAATGAGCGTTTTACTGACTAATCGATAGCATGCTTGGTCATCTTTAACAAAAATGACCCCTGCTGTCAATCCCGTAGAACTAAACTTGGGAGATTTTAGTTACGCAGCTTGACGATAAAAGTCAAACCACAGCTGTCTTGGCGATTTATAGCCCAAACCCTTTTGAATCCTTGTTTGGTT
>NZ_JASDCR010000011.1:0-136597 GCF_030407795.1 Psychrobacter sp. APC 3279
TAGGTGGTCTGTTAACGGCATTAGGGATTTTGCCAGCACTGCTATCTGGTATTAAGGACACATTGACGACATCAGGGCGAGCGATATTTGCGGCAGCGATGTCGGCACTAAGCATTAACGTGCTGATCGGTGAGCAGTATTTGAGTATTCTACTGTCAGGTACGGCCTTTCGGTCGACGTTTGAGCGCTTACATCTACATCCTAAGAATTTGTCGCGGACGATTGAGGATGCAGGAACGGTGATCAATCCATTGGTGCCGTGGAGTGTGTGCGGGGTGTTTATCAGTCAGGCGTTAGGGGTGCCGGTATTAGAGTATTTGCCTTATGCATTCTTCTGTTATTTGTCATTGCTATTAACACTGCTGTTTGGCTTTACGGGGGTGACGATTAGTAAGAGGGTAAGCAGGTAGTGATTTTAATAAGGACAGTTTATAAATAGTGCTATTTTTATAATAGTTAACTTATTTCTTATCTTAAGATCCGAAGCATTATATGAGTACAGTTATTTGTGATGAGACACATATTGCTTCATTTGAGCGTGTAGATATCTGAGCGTGACAGTAAAGTAGGCGTATATAAGTCGCAAAAAGCATCATCTAATGAGTAGTCGGATGATGCTTTTATGATTTTAGGTATGACAGTTCTTGATAACTTTTAAATTGATGAGAACTTTTGGAAGTGTGGCGCTCTGATAGATTGAATCGTTCAATTAATTGAATATCTCCAAGCGATACTACTTATATCATTCAAAACAAATGCGAGCGGCGTCATTACAGAATGTTTGCTTACCATTTTTAAAGCCTGCCAATGCTTGAGCGTTGGTTCTAATCGTCTCTACCGCGTCTTTTGCTTCTAGTACCACTAACGTCGCTGGTGCTCCTACTACTATCTCTGTCTGCTTTGAGAGTAGCTGAGCTGCGTTTTTGGTAATCATATTTAACACATCTGCTATCTGCTTATCCTTTGCCAACTGTGCGACATTGGCGTACATATTCGCCATTCTGACCAATGAGGCATCGCCATAAGGTGTGAAAGCATTCAAAATATTATTACTAGAGAGGGTCGTATTAATGCCCATCTCTAAAAGCTCATTAGCATTCACCATGCCTCTAGGAATTAGAGAATCATAATCACGCCCATTTAAAAATATATCGGTGGCAGGTAAAACGGTCAAAGTAATATCAGCGAGTTTCAATAACACTGCCAACTCTGTGCGCTTGTTTTTGTCCATTGCGGACAGTTTGGTCACATGGCCGATAGACACACGGCCTTGGTAATGGCGTTTGATGGTTTCTTCAACCAGTTTTGGAATACTGGAGTTTTGTGGGTCCAAATCAAAATCGAGATGAAAATCAACAAATGCCTCCGAGATGTTGTCAATACTCTCAATATGAGAGCCATTTATACTGATATTGACCAAGTTTTCTCGATTGGCCAATCGGGCATTTTGTATGAGTAAATCTGACATTATGTTTCTCTTATTGTTTTATGAGGTCGGCGAAAAATCTATTAAATTCAAAGTTAAAGATGTAATTTTTACGCTTTAAAATAGAATGATTATTGATTGGTATGATTTTTCCTACTCAGCGGTCGTTATTTGTTCTTAAGTGGTTAAGTACAAATGTGCTCTGAGTCGCAATATAGAATATAATAATTGATATGGGATGACGGCTTTGTTTACGAGCACGCTATAGTTCCTGTACCTAAAAAAACACTTAAATATCTGTATTGAATTATCATTACCTTCTTCAGTATAAGTAGAAGAATTTAAGTTGAGCTAATAATTAGGTAAGTAGTGAATAAGTATCATGCAGTTTATCGTGATTGAATTGTACAAGCGTTTTCAAGAGAAATTATCTCATCTACACACAAACAAATGGATAGGAAAAAAGTATGTCAAATATCAATGAGTCTTTGAAAGAATTAATGGATCTTGATGGCGCTATGGGTGCCTGTATCGTTGACTACATGTCAGGTATGGTGCTGGGTATGATTGGCGGTGGTGTTGATTTAGAGCTGGCTGCTGCTGGTAACTCGCAAGTTGTAAAAGCAAAAGTAGCAACGATGAAATCACTGGACATCAAAGGTGAAATCGAAGATATGTTGATCACACTAGAGTCTCAGCTGCATATCATTCGTCCGACAGCCAGTCATGAAGATTTATTCATCTACCTAGTACTTGATAAATCAAAAGCGAACCTTGCATTGGCACGCCGTAAAGTACAATCAATTGAAAGCAAATTGGAAGTATAATTTGGCTAACATCAATCAAACCGTCGTTGGTTTGTTGAGTCCAGCTTATTGCTGATAGTGTGTCAAACATTATCAGCAATAAGGTCAAATTCGTTATATGCGTACTGTGTATAACGAATTATTATTTTATATATAGTTATAAAGAATTTATTGAGTTTTGGATGTTCTATCAAATGGTGACAAAATGAAATGTGTTGCATATGTCAGCAGAGCGCCTATCAAAGATCGCAGTGTTCGTATGCCTGCTGGATTATCAGATATTGTCAGAGTCTCTAGCAAGCATAATCCAGAGTTGCAAATCACTGGTATCATATCCTATCGCGAAGGGCAGTATCTTCAAGTACTTGAAGGCCCTTATGCGGCAGTAGATAAGTTGATGGCCAAGATAGCATCTGATCCTAGACATAAAGATATTTGGGTTTTTCTTGAAAAGGATGTGACAGAGCGCAGCTTTGATAATTGGGGCGTCAGCGTATTTGACTTTGTAGATAAAGGCACTTTTTTTGATACTTTTATTGAAAATAACAGTGCGGTTTTAAATAGTTTTGATGAACTACAAACCAAGCGTATTCAGCCTTTCTTTGACATAAAAAAATCTAATAACGCCTCCCAAGAGGATTATAAAGGCAAAAGTCTCAAATTATTGGCTTGGCCTGACTTAAATCATGAAAGTAACCCTCAAATGGTTATGGATTTGTGTGTTAAATTGACCAAAAAACCGTATCCATTTGACGCGTTAGTGGATAGTGGTGAGTTTGGCTCACTTGATCAAGTCACAAAAATGATAGTAGGATTTGAGCAATCAGGTATACTAAATGTGACAGACGCACAGCCATTAGATGAGCAAAAGGTTAGTGAAAAAAAGCCTAACAAATTTTACGGTGCGATCAAAAGATTCTTAGGAATGAGGTAAAAAATTGAATTATCAAAAGCTAGCTATCATTGGTGAAGTGGGCGCCGGAAAAACTCGAATGGTTAAGACGTTGAGTGAAATCAGTCCTTTCGAGACAGAAGCAAAATCTAGTATCGATATTGGTAAAGAGTACACCACCGTCGGCATTGATTATGGAAGAATTACCTTGTCTGATGATATGGCATTAGGTATCTATGGGGTGCCAGGTCAAGAGCGTTTTTCGTTTTTGTGGGAGTTCGTCAATCACTCCTTGTGGGGTTTGCTGATCTTGATCAAGCATGGCGAGACGCCTGATTATGCTAACTTAGATAAACTGCTACATTTTTTTGCACCAGCAGAAAAACAGACGACTTGTATTATTGGTATTACACATTGCGAAGATGCTGATAAACAAAGCTTGGCAGCACTCGGACAAGAAATCAGAGTCATGCTGATGCAACACGACATAGTGGCTCCAGTAATCAATACAGATCCTAGAAATAAAGAGTCCGCCGTGTCTCTATTATCATTATTTAATACCCTGAACAATCAAGGTTAATGTTAGATATGACTACACAAAACGAAAAATCACCAGCGAAAATAGCACTTTTAGATCACATGAAAGCCTTGTGTGAAGCCAATAGAGAAATCATATTGGTCAGCCTATGCACCACAGATGGTTTTCCTATCAGCTGCTTCTCGATCAAAGAGTTGAGCAACCAATCCGACAAGTTTGCGGCGATGAGTAGTACGCTATCAGCGCTCAGCGACTCATCAGCCACCCAGATGAAACAAGGTAAGTGCGATATCACGATCGTTGAAGCCACGTCTGGCAACATGCTATTTGTCAAAACAGACTATATCGGCAAGCCATGTGTATTGACCGTTGTGGCACAGGACAAAATGGCATTAGCAGAAGCAAGATACAAGACTAAGAAGCTGATTGGTGAAATCTCAGCGATTACTGAGTAAAGTCAAATTATTGATAGTAGAGCGCTTCGTAGAGTAACTACGGCGCTATACTTTGTAAAAGATCAACCTTGCTCAAGCAAATCCTATCAAAAATCATCCCAATAGGGATGATCACCAAAGCGCTCGGCAATGAAGTCAATCAAATAACGACACCGCTGCGATAAAAAACGATTTTTTGGATAGACGGCATACGCGTTTAGTATTGGCAATTGATACTGCTGCAAAATCGGTACAAGCTCGCCACGCGCCAGTTTTTTATAAGCGATAAAAGTTGGGATAATGGTAATGCCATGTCCTTTGACTGCCAAATCTGTTAAAAACTCACCATTGGTGGCTTTAATTTTGGCGTTCATCGCGTGATAATGCTTTTTTCCTTGTGCATCAATCAGCTCTATACTGTTTGTTTGACCAAGACTGTATTGCAAAAACTCATGCCCCTCCAAATCTTCTAATGTATCAGGTGTGCCCATTCTTTTTAGATAGTCGGGACTGGCGCAGATGGCGCAACGAATCCGTGCCAGTGGCTTTGCTTGATAACTAGAATCTTGTAGCTCTCCGATTCGAATGGCCAACTCATAGCCTTCTTCAATCAAATCGATACGCCGATCAGAAAAATCCAGATCGAATCTCAGATTGGGATGCTGATTGGCGTATTTATCAATCACATCGTTCAGATGCATGAGTCCAAAGGACAACGGCGCTGTCATTTTTAGCGTACCTTCAATACGCATGGGAGCGTCAGTAGCATGCTCATTGACAGCGTCAACTGCACGCAAGATATTGTTCACTTGCTGATAATATTGCTCACCAGCTTGCGTCAATTTAGATTGGCGGGTAGTACGGCTGATTAATTGACTGCCTAAACGCTCTTCCAATTCTTTAAGTCGGCGACTGACGGCCGATTTTGCAATATTTAACTGCTCAGCAGCCTTCGTAATACTACCTGCCTCAACAATGCGTACAAACATCGCCATGTCTTCTAATTGACCCATTATCGATGCCTCATGATTGTTCTTAAACCAAGAACTTATATTTGTGATTATTGCTGTTTATCCCATGCTAGTCAACGCCTATAATCGCGCTATTCTCTACTTAGAGACATGATTAAACACACTTTTGGAGCATTATTATGGACAAATTACAGCAATTTAGCGCACCGCTCGGTCGTCTATTATTATCAACCATTTTCATCTTTGCAGGCATTGGTAAAATCACAGATTATGCGACTACTCAAGGCTATATGGAGTCAGTAGGTGTGCCTGGTATGTTACTACCATTGGTAATCGCGTTTGAGGTACTAGGTGGTATCGCTATCTTGCTAGGTTATAAAGCTCGGCCAATCGCTTTCTTGTTTGCTGGGTTTAGCATAGTGTCAGCTATTCTTTTTCATCAGTTCTGGACTGACGAATCACAGATGATCTCATTTATGAAAAATATTTCAATCGCAGGTGGGTTTTTAATGATTTTTGCTCATGGTGCGGGTGCTTACTCAATAGACAATAAGCGATAAACAATAAGTGGCTGAGTTACCTCTTATACACTTATGAAGAACAATCATAAAGGGTTACTCTCAAATAAAGACCGTCATGAACATTTTCACAGAAAATCTCAACAGCAGACAGTTTTTTATATAAGCATAACTTAAAGTAATTTATACAAAGTTAGCTGTGCTAATATATGTAAAAAATCTATATTACGTTAAAACCGCTCTGATTGTTCTATAAAAAAGAATAGTTAATTGCATTTAGTGTTGTTTATCTATGTAGAATTAATAATTATAATAAGCCCATTGTTTAAATAGATTAATCGATAATAAGTATATAGAGGATTAATCTGTTGATAGCAAAGGATAAACTATGAAAACAATCTATCATGCAGCAGACTCACGTGGCGATGCCAATCATGGCTGGCTTAAAAGCAGACATACCTTTAGCTTTGCCAATTACCATAATCCCGAACGTATGGGGTTTGGTGCCTTACGCGTTATTAATGATGATTTTGTCATTGGCGGTCAGGGGTTTGGCAATCACTCGCACCGTAACATGGAAATTATCAGTATTCCTCTATCCGGCAAACTCGCTCACGGCGACAGTATCGGCAACGAGGGCGTCATAGAAACTGGTGAAATTCAAGTAATGTCAGCGGGTACAGGCATTACCCATAGTGAAATGAATGGTGACGATGCAGAGGCTGTGAGGTTTCTGCAGATTTGGGTGATGCCAAACAAAATGGATGTCGCACCGCGTTATCAGCAAGTGCATATGGGCGATATCATGCGACCTAACGAGTTTAGCCAAGTGCTATCACCTTATTCTGATGATGCAGGGGTTTGGATTCATCAAGATGCTTGGTTTAGCATGGGTGATTTTGACGAAGGTATATCGCAAACTTACCAATTAAATAATCCTAACAACGGTGTCTACGTATTTGTCCTCAGCGGCAAAGTCGTAATAAATGGCCAAGTCCTGTCTACTCGTGACGGCCTTTGCATTTGGGATACTCAGAGCTTTATGATGGACGCAACAGTAGCTAGCCGTGTGCTAGTGATGGAAGTACCGCTATTTATGTAGTCATTGAGAAGCAAAGCGATTTATCAATTAAAGTACTCATACCAGTAAATATTGACGCTAAAAATTATTTTTATTAACAACTATTTTACTAACCACATGGAGAAACACTATGTCAGATTTAACAACATTACAGCAGCTAGCAGAGAAACGTCGTTCTATCTATGCGCTAAGCAACCAACTGCCAGTAGCTAACGACGAAATCGTAAAAATAGTTGAACATGCTATTTTGCACACGCCATCGTCGTTTAACTCGCAATCGACACGTATCGTTGTATTGTTCGGCGATGACCATCGTAAATTGTGGGATATGACCGAAGATACGTTACGCGAAATCGTTGGTGATGAAGAGAAGTTCAAATCGACCAAAGAGCGTGTCAATGGTTTCCGTAATGGTGCTGGTACGGTGCTGTTCTTTGAAGATCAAGCAGTCGTCAGAGGCATGCAAGAAGCAGCGCCACTATATGCTGACAACTTCCCAATCTGGGCAAGTCAAACCAGCGCCATGCATCAGTATGTTATCTGGACGGCACTAGCCAGTATCGATGTTGGCGCAAACTTACAGCACTACAATCCAGTAATCGATCAAAAAGTAGCTAGTGCTTGGGATATCGACAAAGACTGGACGCTAAATGCACAATTGGTATTTGGAACAATTGAGCAGCCAGCGGGCGAAAAAGCATTTAAGCCAGTCGAAGAGCGTATGAAAGTGTTTGGTGCTTAAGGTAAGCTAGTTTATTCTATTTTATATAGTCCTGAAAGCTTATGTAAAACAGAAAGCGCCACTCAGTAATCTCTGGGTGGCGTTTTTTGTTAGTGACATTATTTTGTTAAGGGTAAAGGTTGTAGATGTTATCAATAGCATACAGCTACGTTAAATCTCTACAAAATTACGTAGAGACCAACGACTATTTGCGTTGCATCAAACTATTAGCCACCCATGCTGGACCGATTAATAAAAACTGTAAATCTTTAAAGAAAGAAGGTTTTTTGCCTTCGATTTTATGTCCTATGAACTGGCCAATCCATGCAACGACAAATACCGCTGCCCATGCTTTAAAGCCCCATGGCATCGCTGCCATCACTGATAGACAGATAAGAATAAACATCCCCATCGCTAAAAACAGTGGCGTAGATAAACGCATATAAAACAATAATACTAATGCGCTTAGTACCAAGGTAAACCACACGGATAGCGACATGCCCATACCTAGCAGACTGACAAAGATGGTTGGCACACATAACCAATGGATTTTTTTATTGACCAAGTTTTGGTGACTGACAGAGTACTCACTAAGCCATTGCTCTAGCGTACGTTTGGACATTTTTGGTTGACGAGACATACTAACCTCCCTGTTAGTAAATAAGATAAGTAACTCATACTCGCTAATGGACTCGCTACTAAACTCAATGCGAAGACAATTGTTAATATCAGTTGTAGCACTAATTGCGCCTGTCTACCATGTTATCTGATAGACGGCACAGTCAAGTTCAATCGTGCTATTGATGCTATATCAGCAAGATTTTATTCAAATTCCCAAGGGGTTTTTCTATAAGAGACGCATTATCCCTGCTCGCTGCGATGCCATTCATACAGGCCGATAAAGGCGTTTACTTGATACACCATAGTCTGAATAGCAAAGATATAGTTGCCAGACATCAGATTCACGATGAGCCAGACAAAGTTGACGATAGTCCATAACCACCAGTTAAATGAATAACGCAAAATCATAGCTGCCTGAGCGGTGATGGACAGCACAAAGGCAATGACGTTAATCCAAAAGAAAGAGATAAATCCCAAAAACAGACTACTATCATCCTGTACGACCGCATAGCCGTAGCTCGCTAATAAATCATTTACCGTAGGGAACAGTGCAAGTCCAACGATGATGAAGGTAGCGGTAATCAACCAAACAGCTTTACTTGCTGACTTGGGTATCATGTCGCCATCAGGATCGGTGTGCTTCGACCAATAAAAAATACCGTAAACATGGGTAAAAAAGTTAAATAATGGAGCAAGCATCAAACCAACTGCGCCAGACGTTGCCTGTACGATGACTTCGCCAGCCGTTGCCCCCATACCAAAGCCATTGCCCATGACGTTTTTGCGGAATGATAACGAGACCACGCAAACCAAACCAATGAACGAGACCGCCAAGTAAAACCAATCAAGCGTGGTATGGTCTGTCGTGAGCCAAAAACCTGCGGATAAGGCAATAACACCGCAAATAAACCAAATGATAATCCATTGCATCGCCCATTTTCCGGTGATGTTGTCCAATAGCTGAATACGCATCGCTTTTCCCCTAAAGTAAATACTGATATCAATATAGTGCTAACTGTCATGTATTAGTTAAATAAAGTGTGCTAGTTAAATAACATGTGCTAATTGAATAAATTATTATAAATATGCTAAGTACAGTTTATGATTTTTTGCCATAGATATATTGATCAATCAATAGTAGTGCTTGTTGATAGCGAGCGTCATAGTCGGGCTGATCAATCATATGCGGTGCAATATCGTGACGCGCAAAAATATCGATCAAACGCTGCTCAAAGCGTCCACGCGCTTCAGGCGTACCCAAAGATCGCATACCATCATCAACCCATGGCGTATTGTTATCTAGCATAATGGTGTGGTCTAAACGAAACTCATCAATGCAAGCAGCTACAAAAGGATGCGTGCGACCCTCGTATTCTTCACAAAATGCTTGCGTAGTGACAAAGTCAGTATCAACGATGGTGATAGGGGCAGTTGCATTGGCTTTAGCTTCTCGGATTGCCTCAGCATGGTCGAGACAAATAGGACCATAATCACTATATTGCAGCCCAACCTCGCTACCACCCAAATCTGTACCGACATACAGACGTCCCATCTCTAGGGCAAAGCTGGCACCATAATAGTTGGCAAGCTTATGGACTAGCGTTGTCTTACCTGAGCTTTCACCGCCGACGATAGCGACAGTCTTGGTATAGTCGGCGCGTGCTTGCGGATGAAGTGCTGACCAATGGGCAACGGGATCACGCGCAATCGCATAAGAGTCAAATTCCGGCTGTAGCGGCGTAGTAACGACTGGCAAAAGCAGCTGCTCTTGTATGTCATTGCGAGTGAGCGGATGGTTTTCCGCCATAAACAATACAGTCTCTGTTGATAGTGATAAGGCGTCCATCAAACGTTGCAATTTGGCATTACTAGCAGCGACATCGATACTGACATCATCGCTAGTGCTATACAGATGTTCGTGCAGCGGTAGCTCTATCTCATGAGTCGTATGAATATGAATAAATGGTAAATCGGCACAAGCCATCTGTAGCCAACGCGCTTTGTCTTGTAAGGTGATAGTAAAGTCTGGATGCGGCGATGGATGCGCCATAATGACGATATGCAAGGTTTTGGCTTGTCCTGCTGCATCCAATATGCTGCGCATCTGTCCTAAATGCAGCGGCTCGAAATGTCCAATCATCAATCCAGTGTCGTACATAGTTATCCTTATTATTTTTTTATTTTACTCTCAGTGTTCCATGTCTATTCCAAAAAATACGGTCAATGCTGTCTAAGTTGGATAATCCAAACTAGACATCTATCAAGATCCAAATCAGAAATCTATTAAGAATCGTAATACCAACCACGTTCTTTACTTCTACTATTCTTCATAAAGGTATTCTTATCTAATAGTTGAGCACTGTCCTAGCTTTCATCATAGAATATCTGAAATATGAGTTGCTTATCAGCATGGTATAAAGCTTTTGGATGATTTGCAGGTGGGTTATTGTAAAAATAGGGTATATCGCACGTACACGGAATCGCACGTTTTTTAATTGAGGATTTTTTAACTGAGCAAAGTTGGTTAGCTAAAATATTATTCAGACTATCAAAAGTTTGACTCGATTTTAGCGTTATAAAGCGAGCTTATCTCTTTGATTAAATTAAAAATAACAAGATACGTGAAGCGAGATTGCAAGGTTGTAGCAACAAAGATCGTTTTGAAACATTTTGAAATAACTATTTAAAATCAGGGGCTTGCATGGTGCTATGACAGATTAGGGTAAGCTTGAGTAGCATAAACTCACAAAGTACTGCTATACCTTCAACAGATAAATCCTGAATTATTGATATACTGATTCGTAAGTTAGCAAAGCAAGATAATGTTTTAGCTAGATACGTAAGAAAAATAGAATAAAAAATAAACAAGAATAGAAAATAGAGAGGTATTTGATTTGGCTAAGTTAGCAAAATTACATCGCTCACCAAACAATCGCATGATAGCAGGTGTGATGGGTGGCATTGCAGAATATGCTGGTTGGTCGCCAACATGGGTGAGAGTATTATTTGTCATTATCTCATCGTTAAGCGCAGCAGTACCAGGCATTTTGATTTATATCATCCTATGGATAATTATGCCAAAAGCAAATAGTCAGTCTTATCAATAATAGGAGCTTGATAGTTATTTTTAAAATTAGGTTTTCTGAACCAGTTAAAGAGTCAAGTTTAAGTTAGACGTATTTGTTAAAAACAGTAGACCTCCAAAAAATAAAAAGCCTGATTAATCAGGATGCCCAAGATACAATTTTCCTCCTGCCCGAATGCTAGCGCATTTGGGTATTTTTTTATTTATTGTATTAGTGCGACTTCCATGATGATTTGCCTGAAAATACGCTATACAA
This sequence comes from Psychrobacter sp. APC 3279, assembly GCF_030407795.1. Lineage (NCBI taxonomy): Bacteria > Pseudomonadati > Pseudomonadota > Gammaproteobacteria > Moraxellales > Moraxellaceae > Psychrobacter > Psychrobacter sp. APC 3279. The sequence continues at coordinate 11,350 of NZ_JASDCR010000011.1, forward strand.
CCGAGGTTTTGTGCCCACTATGCAAATTTAGTTGATGTAAATATGGATAAAATAGTCAATTTTTAGTAAGGTGAGCAGGCAGATAGAGTCGTTGCCGAATAGGTCGCGCGTGCGCTATCAGAGATTTATTTAATAATACTCATTTCACAATGGCTTTACTATGAAAACCGAAACTATGACATCCCAAGCGATAACCCCGATGACACAAGATAAAGACTCTCAACCGATGACTTTTCAAGATTTAATCTTAACTTTGCAAAATTATTGGGCCGATAAAGGCTGCGTTGTATTGCAGCCCTACGACATGGAGGTCGGTGCAGGTACTTTTCATACCGCGACGTTTTTACGCTCATTAGGTCCTGAGCGCTGGAATGCGGCCTATGTACAGCCATCACGTCGTCCTACTGACGGGCGCTATGGTGATAACCCGAACCGTTTGCAGCATTATTATCAGTTCCAAGTTGTACTAAAGCCAAACCCACCGAACATCCAAGAGCTGTATTTGGACTCACTACGAGCCATTGGTATTGATCCATTGGTGCATGATGTGCGTTTTGTAGAAGACAACTGGGAATCGCCAACACTTGGTGCGTGGGGATTGGGCTGGGAGATCTGGTTAAACGGTATGGAGGTCACGCAGTTCACGTACTTCCAGCAGGTCGGCGGTATTGAATGTTTCCCAGTCACTGGCGAAATCACGTACGGACTTGAGCGCTTGGCTATGTATGTACAGGGCGTCGATAGCGTTTATGATTTGGTCTGGGCAGATGGTGAGTTTGGCCGTGTCACATATGGCGATGTCTTTCATCAAAACGAAGTCGAGCAGTCTACCTACAACTTTGAGCACGCTGATGTGCCAATGATGGGTGAGATGTTTGATTTTTATGAGCAACAAGCAGACAAATTGGTCGATGCAGGATTGCCATTGCCAGCTTATGAGATGGTATTAAAAGCATCTCATGCGTTTAACTTGCTTGATGCACGCGGCGCTATTTCAGTGACTGAGCGTCAGCGTTTTATCCTACGTGTGCGTACGCTTGCTCGTAAGGTTGCCTTTGGTTATGTCGAAGCTCGTGCCAAATTGGGCTTCCCATTGGCTGATGAAGAGCATCGCCAAGCCGCGCTTGATAAGTATTTGCCAAAAGAAGACGTGTCAAAAGACAGCTTGGCAAAAGAAAATACTGACACTAACCAATCTACTAACGATAAATAGGAGCATCCCATGAGTACTATTCTATTTGAACTGGGGTGTGAAGAGCTACCTCCAAAGAGCCTAAAACCATTACGTGATGCACTACAAGCCAGTGTTACTGAGCAATTGACGGCAGCAGATATTACCTTTGATAGTATCAAAGCCTTTGCTGCTCCGCGCCGTCTGGCCATTCAGATTCAAGGTATTAGCGATAAACAGCCTGATCGTACTGAGCAAAAACGCGGACCAGCGATTAAAGCGGCATTTGATAGCGATGGCAATCCAACCCGTGCGGCGATGGGTTTTGCTAAAGGCTTGGGTATTGAAGCCAGCGAGCTTACGACCATTAACACCGATAAAGGTGACTATGTTGGTTTTGAGCAAACGATCAGTGGTCAAGCGACTACCGAGCTACTGCCGGCTATTTTTCAAACGGCGTTAGATAGCCTACCGATTGCCAAACGTATGCGCTCAGGCGCAAGTCGCAACGAGTTTGTTCGTCCCGTACAGTGGGTCGTATTGATGCAGGATGATACTGTCATTGATGCCACTATCCAAGGGCATGAGACAGGCTCGCAAACTCGTGGTCATCGCTTTCATAGCCCTGACTACCATGATATTGCTCATGCCAATGACTATGAGCAACTATTAGATGGTCTAAAAGTCGTGGCGGATTTTGATAAGCGTCAGATGCTGATCAAAAACCAAGTCAAAGCATTGGCAGATGAAGTCAATTCTGATGCCATCGTACCGCAAGATTTGTTAGACGAAGTCACCGCATTGGTTGATTTCCCCATTGCGTTACGAGCAAGCTTTGAGGCGCGCTTTTTACAAGTGCCGCAAGAAGCGCTTATCTCGACCATGCAAGCGGATCAGAAATATTTCTGCTTGACCGATAAAGCGGGCAAATTGCAGCCTTACTTTATCTTTATCACCAATATTGAGTCTAAAGACCCCAATCAGATTATCGAAGGTAATGAAAAAGTCGTGCGTCCACGTTTGGCTGATGCCGAGTTTTTCTTCTTGCAGGATCAAAAGCAGCCGTTGTTTGCACTCACAGAGAGTCTGAAAACTCGCGTATTCCAAGACAAACTGGGTACGATTTGGGAGAAATCTGAGCGTATTGCCAAGCTTGCTGCGTTTATCGCCACGTTGATGCAGCAGCAAGGCCACGATATTAATGTCGATGAAACCGTACGTGCGGGTATTTTATCTAAAGCAGATTTGGCCAGCTCGCTCGTCGGCGAGTACCCTGAATTGCAAGGTATCGCAGGTACGTATTATGCGCGTTTGAATGAGGAACCTGAAGCGGTTGCGGCAAGCTTAGAAGAGCAGTACCTGCCCAAGTTTAGCGGTGATGTATTACCACAGACACCGATTGGCATCTGCTTAGCATTGGCTGATCGTTTAGATACGCTCGTTGGTATTTTTGCGATTGACCAAGCGCCAACGGGTTCAAAAGATCCGTTTAGCTTACGTCGTTCTGCTATTGGTATCTTGCGTATTTTGATCGAAAAGCAGTTGCCGATTAATCTGGTAGCGCTCGTTGAGCAAGCGATCAAAGGCTATAGCGATGCTGAAGGTAGTAAGATTGCCAAAATGGGTGATACTTTTACCCAAGTCATGGCATTCCTAAACTCGCGCTATCGTGCGATGTATACAGAGCAAGGCGTTAGTGTCGATACGATTCAAGCAGTGCAAGCGATTAACCCGCATATGCCGCTTGATTTTGATCAGCGTATCCGTGCCGTGCAAGCATTTAGCGAGCTGTCACAAGCGTCGATGTTGGCTGATTCAAACAAACGTGTTGCTAATATATTGGCCAAGTCAGAAGGTGATGTTGCTGATACGGTAGATGAAGCACTACTGTCTGAATCTGCTGAGCAAAACTTATATGCGAATGTGAAACAAGCACAGACAGTGGTACAACCACTGCTGGAGCAAGCGGACTATACGCAAGTATTGCAAACGCTGGCTAGCTTAGATGAGCCGTTGACCCAGTTCTTCGATCAAGTAATGGTTAATAGTGAAGATGCTGCGCTTAAAAACAATCGCTTGGCATTACTAAAGCAGGTTCGCGCCTTGTTCTTGACGGTAGCTGATATTAGCGAGCTACAGCTGTAACTCTGCTAAAAGCTAATTGTTACTTTAGCCTGATAGTTACTTTAACCTGATTATTGCTTTAACTTGACAGTTACTTTTGATAAAAAACCTGGCTTATCGTGGCCAGGTTTTTTTCTATGCAGTTGACTGGTTTACTCATATAGTTATCCGTTAGATATAGCCAGTCAGTTAGCGCAATTAGCAATTAAACGGTAAAGGCATTGTATTATCGCTATTATTGACGGTAAAATTTATGCTATCAAGACCTGTTAAATAATCTTATTTAGTAGATTTCATTATTTCTCACGTTTACCCGTAATCGAAGGAGCACTGCCGTGTTTGCTGTTATTATCGTCATCCTTATTATTTGGGCTTCAATGTGGGCTTTTTATAAGTTTATGTACCCGCGTGCACCTAAAAGTATGATGCCAAAAGAAGGGGATGTGACCACTCCGCGTCAGTGCAATTTCTGTGGCAACAGCTTGGCTGAATATCGCGGTGTACTTGAAACCAAACCAAGCACAGCTACCGATGGCAACGTTGAAGCGAACCAAGAGTTATTCTTTTGCAATTATGAGCATCAGGCAGACTTTCACGCAGGCAAGACCTATACACCTTATGCATAAATAGATAAATGATTGACCATAAAAAAGCGCCTAACTTTATTGGCTAGGCGCTTATGTGTTTAATACAATACGATGCATCTACAGAATAGAATGAGCATCTTTCATGATTTTATTGAGCAATGCCTCGGACTGTTTGTCTTTCTGCAAGCGATCTTCGTCACTTCTTTGATTGGCATGGATTTTTTCATACAAGTTTAAGCAGCACAGTACCAGTATGCTTTCTTGGCTAAGGCTTGGCGCATCTCTTTTTAGATCGAGCGCATAGTTGTTGATATACGAAACCGCTGACAGTAGCTCTTCTTGCTCATGTACAGGACAAAATATCGGATAAGTAACTCCAGCAATCGCAATATCAACTTTTTTGATTTGTGGTTCAGGCGCTTTAGGTGTTTTGGTATTAGATTGTGCCATGGAGCTTGATATATTTGATGCTGCTGGTGTCGTTTTTTGCGCTGGTACTGGAGCACTTGTTACTGGAGCACTTGGCGCTTGAGTATTTTTTGGTTGCTTTTCTATCGGTTTGCTTTGGTCATCGGTCATGATAAATCCTACAATGTCTGGTCAGTGAAATGAGTGATATCAGATTTTACAAATAGCGTTATGCAGTTGAATAAACAGTACGTCTTTGCTATCTGCTACAAGAAAACGTTAGCCTTCTGCTTGATCGATACGGGTTAGGCGCTGTAATACGACTTGCGTACGCTCGGCTGCCAATTGGTTCTTCTTTTGCAGTTCACTGTTTTGTTGTTTGATATCGCTATACTGCTGCTTTAGCTCATTATTGTGTTGTTGCAGTTCGCTGTTTTGTTGTTGTAATTGGCTGATCTGTTTTTGTAGTTTGTCTTGTTCTTCACCGATCATATGGTGCGCTTCTGCAAGACTCTGATAGCGCTTGTCGAGATCGTTCAGTTGTTTCTTGGCACCGTCACGTTCGTTATGGCTGTTGTCTAATTTGGTTTTTAGTGCGGCAAATTCTTTTGAATCAGTAACAGGGTGTTGTTTTAAGCTGCTAAGTTCAGCACTGACAAGCTGATACTGTTTTTTGATGTCGAGTACCATTTTTTCTAATATTCTAAGTTGATCATACATAGTCAGTTTTTATCCTTAACAAGTAAGCGTGAATGAATTTTGTTCGCTGCATTTAATAATGCCATAGGTGACCGCATAATATCTATATCAACAAAGTAATTACAAGCATCAGGCTTTGTCTTTTCACTTTTATTTTTCGATGACTTGTCCATGACATTTTATCGCGACTATTTTTATTTTATAAGCAGTAATCAATTACTAGGACATCTATTATGAATGATAATATCTCTGGCTGGAATACTTGGCTGACCGCGTTTGATGATTGGACTGACGTGTCTATCAGCGAAGTGCATGGCATGATGACAGGGCTTATGACGGCTTGTAATGCGCCTGACGAAGCAACTTGGGCTAAGGTATTTGAAGAGCTCAGCTTTGCCCCGCTACCAGAGCCTGCATTGACCTTGCTGACAGAAGAAGCGGAAGACATCGTGTTTCAGCTCAAAGACAAAGATGATGCCTACGCGTATATGCCGCTCATCCCAGATGATGAACATGATTTATACGAGCGCGTGATGGCGTTGAAACAGTGGGCAAACGGTTTTATGACCGGTTTCGGTATTACCGATTGTGGTTTGACCAGTGAAGAAAACGAGATGCTATCTGATTTGGCTAAGATTGGCGCAATTCGTCTCGAAGATGATGAAGATTTTGAAGGTGGCGAAGAGTCTTATCTCTATATCTATGAATTTGCTCGTATGGTACCCGTAAGCTTTGCCACGCGTAAACGTAAGGCTGTCAAAGATATCGCGCTCATCGCTGGTTTGTCTATCGATGCCAAAACAACCAAAGAGCTACAGGCAGAAGGTAAGCTACCAAAACCAATGCCGCCAGTGGTTGATGTGATGAATCATAACAATCCATCGTAAGTCAGCTCTGACATATCATAGTTCTGAAAATTGTAGTAAGGATATTTTATGATCCAAAATAACAGTAGTAATAGCGACAACGTCATTAATAGCGATAACGTTGACAGTAGCAGCGATGTCCAGCTGAAAAGTGTCGAGCATCCTACTCAAAGTCTTGATTGGTTAACACGTCTCATCGCCTTTGATACAGTTAGTCGCCATTCTAATTTGGCTTTGATTAATGATGTAAAGTCGTACTGTGAGCTGTTGGGTTTGACGGTAGATTTGACCTTTAATGAAGCTAAAACCAAAGCCAACTTGTTTGTGACCGTACCAGCTGGTGAAAATGCTGATATTATCAATAACGGTCTGGTCTTATCTGGTCATACGGATGTGGTGCCAGTCGATGGTCAGGACTGGACATCAGAGCCGTTCACCGCGACGATACGTGGTGACAAGCTATACGGACGCGGTGCGTGTGATATGAAGGGCTTTATCGCTTGTGCGCTTACGGTATTGCCACAAGCCGTGCAGTTATCGAATAGCGGTCAGCTACGTCGTCCATTGCATCTGGCCTTGTCGTTCGATGAAGAGGTTGGTTGTTTGGGTGCGCCATTGATTTTGGCAGACCTAAAAGCACGTGGTATCACGCCTGATTATTGTATCGTCGGTGAGCCCACCAATATGGCGATGGTGGTCGCACATAAAGGTATTGCGGTTTATCGTTGCCGTGTTCATGGCAAATCAGCGCATTCGTCATTGATTGCTCAAGGGGTCAATGCAATCAGCTATGCCAGCAAACTGGTGGGCTATGTAGATACGCTTGCTGAAGAGCTGAGTGCTCGTGATGATAACGATGCGTTGTTTACAGTGCCTTATTCTACCTTATCAGTAGGGACTATACACGGCGGCACAGCTACCAATATTGTACCCAATCTGTGCGAGTTCACCTTTGACTATCGTAACCTGCCGCACATGACGCAAGACGATATACTCGAGCCTATTCAGGTAAAAGTCGCTGAGCTAAATGCTCAAATGCAAGCACGTGCGCCTGAGACGGGCATCGAGCTGATGCAAGAAGAAAGCGTCCCTGCCATGACCGATAGCGATAGCGCTGAGTTACAATCGTTAATCGCTGCGCTGACAGGGGATGACGAGCGTCATAAAGTCGCTTATGCCACAGAAGGCGGACAGTTTACCAATGCAGGTATTCCAACGATCATCTGTGGTCCTGGTAGTATTGAACAAGCGCACAAAGCGGATGAGTATGTCGAACTCATCGAAATCGAACGCTGCGATGCGTTTTTAAAGAAATTGTTAGATAGCTGTACGACTCAGCCGTCCATGCAATCATAATTATTCAGAAGAAGGCATGTATTTTCTTTAATAGTTTTTTCGAGACTTTTTGATATATAGGTATAAGTGACACCGTCTTAATGGCGGTGTTTATTTTTTAGTCGCATATTTGAATCGTATAGCTGTTCGTATTAGAACCATTTATACATGACAAAGTAGGGGTGGGTTGATGTCTTGGCATCTGTTTGCAGTGTTTTTCGCAAGTACTTTTTTTATCTCAGCGACCCCTGGTCCTAATATGCTGCTGGCATTTCAGTACGGCATGAACTATGGCGTCAAACGAACTTTATGGACGCTAGCAGGTCTGAGCCTTGGCTTGTTTGTATTACTGCTATCGACACTACTTGGCTTGGACGTGATCAGTCGCCAGTCACCGTGGCTACTGACCATTATCAAGGCCGTGGGTGCAGTATACTTAATCTATTTGGGTATCAGCTCTTGGCGCGATGCTGGTGACAGTAGCTTGATGAGTGATGCTAAAGAGTTGAGTGCAGAGGTAGCAGCAGACTATGCTGCTACTGATGGATTGCCTACACCACAGCCGCGCTCACTCTCTAGTGCTGCTACTAAAATAGCGCCGAGCAACACGACCTTGTTTCGTACTGGTGTTTGGGTGTCACTATCTAATCCGAAAGCTATCTTGTTCTTTGCGGCCTTTTTCCCTAAATTTATCAATTTCAGTGCGCCACTATGGCCACAATATGTCCTATTGACCATCGGCTTGTTTTTGAGCGAAACGATTTGGCAAATCGTATATACGCTAGGTGGCAAAAAGCTGGCAAGTTGGCTCGATGTAGGTAATCGTTTAGCGTGGCTCAATCGTGGTTGTGGGGTGATATTTATAATTATCGCTGCTGCTTTATTGGTTGAAGTGTTAAATAGTTTTATAGCTTAAAAACTACCGATAAGATTTCAAATTAAAGTGATTAATTAAACACACGTTTATTAAATTATTTTCTATACAAGCCAAATTAATTATTGACTTTAATTTTTAAATCGTTATTATTGGCTCATTGATTTATATCGCTTATCTTTCATAAGCGATAAATCGTTTCAATTAACCTGCTATTGTCGTCCTGACATTAGCCATAACCTATGGAGGAATCATCGTGTCCTATTTAACTACCAAGACATTTTTAAAGATTGAATATGTAAACCACATGACAGCAATGACACCTTCGAAAAGGTTTGGCTAAATTTTTATATAAGCTATTGAGTGATATCCCATCTATCGATATCAACGAGTAGCCTTCTGTATCTACTTGCGCTATCTCTTTTCTAAGTCTACTGTGCTAAATTTGCTCTGCGATTGTGCTAAGCCATATTGCGCCTGCTGTTATCTGTTTACCTAATATTTTTCTTTACCGTTATTGCTAATAAAGCGACTCAGGCTATTGTTTAGCTAAAGCTTTTCTATGCGTATAATATTTACGCTGTGGCCGACGGTGCTGATCTATATTATCTTTCTTTAAAATGTCCATAATAAATTAACCATGAATTTTTATTGATTTTTTAATTAATAAAAAACGGTATTTTATTGTCTTTATTTTATGATTTATTAACCTATGTGCTCATTAAACGTTTTTTTTAATTGAGATGGGTAAGTAATATCTAAAAACTATAATAGTCAAAATAAAAATATTTCGTATGGTTATAAAAATAATAAAATGGAAGTAATAAATAATGAGCATTCAATTAGTATTAAACGAAAATCGTAAACACGGTGTACCCGTCAAGATTTATACCTCGGACGTTGAGCAAGGTGCGATGCAGCAACTACGCAATTTAGCCCAGCTAGAGTTTGTACACTCACACATTGCGGTGATGCCTGATGTGCACGTTGGCAAAGGCGCTACAGTCGGCAGCGTGATTCCGACCAAGTCAGCCATCATTCCTGCCGCAGTTGGGGTAGACATTGGCTGCGGTATGAACGCAGTACGTTTGTCACTGACAGCGAGTGATCTGCCTGATAGCTTACGGTCATTGCGATCGATCGTTGAGCAGCAAGTGCCCGTCGGCTTCAACATGCACAAGCAAATCCAAGCCAAGAACTCAACGCTTGATCCATTGGGTAAACGCCTAAAACCGATTACTGATAAGCATCCCGGCTTGCTCAAAATGCTCAAAGGTTTTGAACGTACGTGGGCAAAGCAGCTTGGCACGCTGGGCGGTGGCAATCATTTCATTGAACTGTGCTTGGATGAAAACAACGATGTCTGGGTGATGCTGCATTCTGGCAGTCGCGGCATCGGTAATTGTATCGGTCAGTACTTTATTAACCTTGCAAAAAAAGAGCGTCAATCACGCTTCGGTCATGTGCCAGATCGAGATTTGTCTTATTTTGCCGAAGGGTCTGATAGCTTTGCTGATTATGTCGAAGCAGTAAGCTGGGCACAGGACTACGCGTTAGAGAACCGCCGCGAGATGATGCGCTTAGTGATTAAGTCACTGCAGTCGCCACAAGCAGGATTGCCACGATTTCAGCTGACCAAAGAAGCCATTAATTGCCATCATAATTATGTCAATGAAGAGGTACATTTCGGTGAGCAGGTCTATGTGACGCGTAAAGGCGCTATCAGTGCTTATGCAGGTGAGCTAGGTATTATCCCAGGCTCTATGGGCGCAAAGTCCTTTATCGTACGTGGTCTGGGCGAGGCTGAATCGTTTTGCTCATGTTCACATGGGGCAGGGCGCCAGATGAGTCGAGGCAAAGCCATGCGAGCGTTCACTATCGATGAGCTAAAGGCGCAGACGGATGGAGTCGAGTGTCGCAAAGACAAAGGCGTCATCGATGAGATACCCGGCGCTTATAAAGACATCGATGAAGTGATGGCCAATCAAGCTGACTTGGTCGAAGTGGTGCATACGCTAAAGCAGGTCATGTGTATTAAAGGCTAGCGAATAAAACCATAGCGAGTCACGACAGTTTCAATCGAGCTAAATGTACTAAGTGTACTATTTGCGCTCGATTTCCTAGTCGTGACCTCACTATGCTGTCATTCGAATATATAAAACAGATTTAGAATTATTGAAAATATAGGTAAAAACATGAGCTTAAAACAAACCTTAAAAAAGGCCAAACAAATTGAACGGCAGTTAGAGCAGCAAGCGCAGTTAGAACGTCAAAATATGACAGGTGCGCAACAGTCGCTAAGTACTGTCAAACCACGCAACTATTTGGCACTAGATCCACTGTTAAGAAAAGGTGGTATTCATGAGAAAGAAGATATCGATATCGTCCGCAAAAAACGTCGCCGCGAGACCAAGCAGCAGTTACGGAAGACAGATTGGTTATCAGAATAGTGGTAGTTAATATTCACGCACAAAAAAGCCGTTCGCTATTATAGTGAACGGCTTTTTTATTCTTATTCAAACTTAACCATTGTTACCTTAACCGCTATGCCAATACTTCGATTAGCTCACCTTTGACCATGTGCGGACTAACGAAATCAGTAATACGCACGCTGACGATTTTACCAAGTAACTCATCCATTTTGTCTTCGTCATAAGGGAACATGACGGTACGAGTGTTATCTGCTGTACCGATTAAGCAATCAGGATGACGATTAGCAACTTGTTCAACCAAGACGCGAGTCGTAGTGCCGACCATTTCATGAGTTTTGGCAAGCGTTGAGTCAATGATGACTTTCTGGAATTCAGCCAAGCGAGCTTTTTTGGTCGTGAAGCTTACATCATCTGGCAACTCAGCGGCTGGCGTGCCTGGACGTTTAGAGTAGATAAAGCTGTAAGAGTGATCGAAGTTCAACTCTTTTGCCAAGTTCAAGGTATCTTGGAAGTCTTGATCAGTTTCACCTGGGAAGCCAATGATAAAGTCGCTCGACAAGTGAATATCTGGACGAATGGCTTTTAGCTTATTAATCTGATTAATATAAACGTCAATCGTATGGTTGCGCTTCATCGCTGCCAAAATAGCGTTTGAGCCACTCTGAACCGGTAGATGTAAGTGCGATACTAGCTCTGGCAATTGTGCGTACGCGTCAATGATATCATCAGTGAACTCTAGCGGATGGCTGGTCGTATAGCGAATACGCTCGACACCATCGACATGCGATACATAGTGTAATAGCTCAGCGAAACGGCAAATGCTGCCATCGTCTTTTTCGCCGCGATAGCCGTTGACGTTTTGACCCAATAGGTTGATTTCACGGATACCTTGAGCGGCAAGGCTGTCAATCTCAGCCAAGACGTCATCAAGTGGACGCGATAATTCTTCACCACGCGTATAAGGCACCACGCAAAATGAGCAATACTTTGAGCAACCTTCCATGATAGAGACAAAGGCTTTGTAGCCTTCTACTCTTGGCTCTGGTAAGAAATCAAACTTTTCGATGCTAGGGAATGACACATCAATCGTACCGATACGATTTTTAGGTGCGATTTCACGTTGTTCGTTTGATTGATCATACAGCTCTGGCAGGCGATGCAAGGTTTGCGGGCCAAATACCATGTCGACATAAGGCGCACGCTTCTGAATATTATCGCCTTCTTGTGAAGCGACACAACCACCGACGCCAATGACGAGGTCAGGGCGTTTTTCTTTTAGTTTGCGCCAGCGACCCAATTCCGAAAAGACTTTTTCTTGCGCTTTTTCGCGGATAGAGCAGGTGTTCATCAGTAGTACATCGGCCTCATCGATATCATGAGTCACTTCCATACCATGTGAGTCGCCTAGCACGTCTAGCATTTTGCCAGAGTCATAGACATTCATCTGACAGCCTTGAGTCGTGACAAAGACCTTTTTTGTCGCTGCTTTTTCGACGGGCGCTTGGGCTGAACTTGCTTCTTTGAGTGCAGTGACAGCACGTGCGGTGACAGTCGTCTCAGCAACAGCATCGTCATCGATGCGGGGATTGAATACAGTAACACTCATAAGGATAAGTCCATGATTGACCAAAAATATAGCGGAGTAGCCGATTAACAGGTGGCGTATTTTATCACAACCCTGTGCCAATGTGAAAAATTAGCACGAGCGATGAGGTATCAATATGATAAATAATTCATAGCAGTATCAATTATTTACTGTCGTTCATATTACTATTCATAAAAACTGCGGCTCGTTATCACTTCTATGTTACACCGTGCTGTCCTATTTATTAACAAAAGGTAAAGGAGATAGTTGAAAGCACAATGAGTATAGTATGATGATTGCTATACCCTTGGCGGTACTTAGCGAACCGTTATTCACATATTTGTAGAGATATCATAAAGAGAGTCAGTATGACAAAGTTGCGTGTTGCGCATAGCATCAAGGATGAAGAGTCTATCAGTCAAAAACACGCGTCAAAGCGAATCACAGTAGGGACGCTACGGCTGAGCGCGTTGAGCGTGGCAACAGCGGTAAGTGCACTTGGTGTGTCACAAGTCGCTTGTGCCGAGTTGACGTGGGGCGATGAGGAAAGCTACCAACAAGAAAGTAACTATCAACAAGATTATCAGCAAGACACCAGTATCGACTCATTTATGGCAGCCGCTATCGCCGCAGATCGCGGTGATGTGAGTGCGCTCTATAGCTATGAGCAAGTCATGAGCGGCGGCTTGTTTGCGATGTATCCGACCTATTGGCGTATGAATCTAGATCTCAATTCACAGAGTTCAGCGGCGGTCTCGCAGTTTGTGCGTCAGTATCCAGATACGGTCATGGCTGAGAAATTAGTGGCTGATTTTGCGGAGACTAAAGCAGGATCGAATGATTATGCCTCGGTTAGACAGGTAGCCAATTTAATTACCAATGCCGATGCCAGTGAGCGCTGTGCCGTTGCGCTTGGGTTTAATAATGGTGGTGACACCATGCGTGCCATGGCAGCCAAATCTGATGTTTGGCTAACCACCAAAAAGCAACCAGCATTATGCGATCAGCTAGCGATGGAGATGAACAACAACGCACTGATTAGTAACCAAGATCGTGCGGCTCGTCTCAAGCGTATGCTACGTAAAGGCAAGACCGGTGATATTATGGCATTGTCCTCACGCCTTGGTACGCCAATTGCTTATTCGGCGCTCAGTGAAATTCAGCTAAATCCGTCTTCTTTCTTTAGCCGTTTTGCTCGTGAGCCTGCCAGTCAAACCAATCAGTATTTGTATCTGTATGCTATTGGCCGTGTGGCTGACAAGTCGTATCGCGAAGCGGCGTTACAATTAGACTTTGATATCAAGCAAGACAATCAGCGCGCGGTCAAATTGTTGAATGACGAAACCCGACGCTATGCTTATCGTACGCTTGGCGTACAGCGTATGAATCACAACACTGATGATGGCTTTAACGCTGAAGCAGTCGATTGGTTCCGCAATAGTTTGGACAATGACTTTAATTTTGAAGAAGCTGAAGACTATGCCATGGCGGCGATTCGCTTCAGTCGTTGGGATGATGTGGTAGAAGCTATCTCAAAAATGGACGGCGAAACGCAAAAAGAAGCTCAGTGGCAGTATTGGCTAGCTCGTGCGTATGAGCAGTCAAGCGATAGTAATAAGCGCAATACGTCTAAGAAAATGTATCAGAACTTAGCAAAAAGTAATGACTACTATGGCCTGATGGCAAAAGATAAAATAGGGCAACGTTTTGATGCTAGCCGTTTAGGCGGTAGTAATTTGCCTAACGTCAGTACAGCTGACCGCGCGCGCGTCATGCAAGATGCTAACTTTGCTCGTGCGTTTGCGTTATATAACTCTGAGGCTAGTCGTGCTTATGCCAACCGCGAGTGGAACTGGGCAGTGAAGCAAGCTCGTGACAATCGTGATGACAATTTGATTATTGCCGCTGCTCGTCAAGCCTATGATATGGGCTGGCTCGATCGAGCGATTTATGCGGTTGATAATACTGATAGAGTGGATAGCTTAGCACTTTCGCATCCAATGCCGCATCAAAGCGCAGTTGTGCGTTATAGTGAGTCAGCAGGTATTGATCCAGCATGGGCGTACGGTATTATGCGTCAAGAAAGCCGTTTTGTATCTTCTGCGCGCTCAAACGTAGGCGCGAGCGGACTGATGCAAGTTATGCCTGATACCGCAAAATATATCGCTCGTAATCTAGGCGAGATGTATAGTGCGAGCCGTGCCAACAGCGGTGATACCAATATTCGTTATGGTACGTGGTATATGGGTGATATCTTGGGCAAACTCAATTATCAACCAGTATTGGCAACCGCAGGCTATAACGCTGGTCCTAATAACGCCAAACGCTGGCAGCCAGTTTATGGTTCGCTCGCCGCAGATCAGTATGTAGAGTCGATTGCATTTCCTGAGACACGTAACTATGTCAAACACGTAATGGAAAACGCCACTATTTATAGCAGTTTGTTGGGTCGTGGTCAGCCGATTAGCCAGCGTATGGGTACGGTGCCAGCTGGATTTTAATCACTGAACTTGTATTTAATAAACCACTAATGATTTATTGTTAGTGGTTTATTTTTATCTGCTGATTTGCTTTGCTAATTGTCAATTGATCAACTCTGATTTGCCAAAGTAGCATTCATTTGGCTAAGGTAAATTTCACAGTCTTTATCCTTCAGTACTTTATTAACATTTATCGAGATTCCTGACGATGTCGTCAACGTTTACGTTTTTGCTATAGATTAAAAAAAACGTTTTGTTACCATTGCCTTAATGGGAAACCCTATTTTTCAGTCTTGTTCTTAGGTCAATGCGTATTTTATGTATCGCGTCTAATGATTTAAGTTATAGCCTATGTCTTATCATTGCTAACTAACTGCCCTCAGTCCTATGATCAAAAAATATTTTAGTCAGTCTACGTCGCCAAAAACCAAATATTCGTTATCTAATCGGATATGCTTTTTATCGAAGGTAAATACAAAGACAGATACAAACGCAAGCAACAAGGCTGCTAACTCTATGGTGCAATTGCGTGCAGGTTTGGCTAGCAAACATAGCGTAGGCAGTAGTAAAGCGACGATGAGCTTCGGCGCTTTACTACTAATACAAGGTGTTGTATTGCTGCCAGTACAGGCGGCTAGCACGGTTAAGACTGGTCAGCGCGTATTGATGATTGAGATGACCCCAGCATTATGTAATATGCAGCCGACGCGGGCACGTATGCGCCAGTGTTTAGAAGGTTATTCATTAACCGTATCTGGTTTAGACATGGGATACGGTGAGCGCTGCGGTCGCGGTAGTGAGCCACGCCTTACACCCCTACAACTAAAAGTCGTTAACCGAATCATGCCTGACACAACGGTACGTAGCCAAACGTGGCAACGTTATGGAGCTTGTAGTCCGCTTAGCGCTAGCAGTTACTTCCGCCAGATTACCAATTATGCAGGTGGGTTGAAATTACCGAATGAGCTAAATACGGGTAATAGTTATACCGTTTCCAAGTCACGGTTTGTCAGTCAAATGACCCGTCTCAATAGTGGTATGTCATCAAACAGTGTAGACCTCATTTGTCAAGAAGGCAGCCGTCGCCAATCGATACTTACTGATATACATGTGTGTTATGAAGGTAGTGACTTTGGTACTTGTCATGACGTTGTAGACAGCTGTGGCAGTAAATTTATCATTTCAGGTGGACGATAGCCTTTATTTAGTTATCTGCTTAAACCTATTTTTTGATACCGTTTTCCATTTCACTTAGCCGAATTTAATGGTGCAAATTGCCCATTTTGACCATTGTATCTACGTATAGCACAGTGAAAATATGCTTAAGTTATCATGTCCTAAAACCCTCTAGCGCTTTATCTATAAGCGCTTAGCCTCTATAAAAATCCTCTCGTATAAAATGTAACAATATAATCCCTGACGGGTCTATGACTGTATCTAGACGGTCACTGCGATGAAGTGCTACACTAGCTCTCGGTTTATACATGCTGCTATGCGGCAAACAAGTCGATATCTAAAATGATAATCGTTCATTAGAGTTATCTAATAATTAATTAGGGAGTATTCAATGTCAATGAAACAGCCTTTACGTGTTGCCGTCACTGGTGCCGCTGGTAATATCAGCTACGCGATGCTATTTCGTATTGCATCTGGCGAGATGCTAGGTAAAGATCAGCCAGTTATTTTGCAATTACTTGAAATTACGCCAGCTCTTGACGCCCTAAAGGGTGTGGTCATGGAACTAGAAGACTGTGCATTCCCATTGTTGGCTGGTATCGTCCAAACTGACGATGCTAACGTCGCATTCAAAGATATCGATTATGCTTTACTGGTTGGTGCACGTCCTCGTGGCCCAGGTATGGAGCGTAAAGATTTGCTAGAAGCCAACGCTGCGATTTTCTCAGCACAAGGTAAAGCATTGAACGAAGTCGCTAGCCGTGATGTAAAAGTATTGGTAGTCGGTAACCCTGCCAACACGAACGCACTTATCGCTCAGCGCAATGCACCAGATCTTGATCCACGCAACTTCACTGCAATGACTCGTCTAGACCATAACCGTGCTATGGCACAGTTGGCTGGCAAGACTGACAGCACTGTAAATGACGTGAAGAAAATGATCATCTGGGGCAACCATTCGTCAACTCAGTATCCAGATCTAACCGCTTGTACAGTAAACGGTAAGCCTGCTCTAGATTTAGTTGATCGCGAATGGTACGAAGCAACTTATATCCCAGAAGTACAACAGCGCGGTGCTGCAATCATTAAAGCTCGCGGTGCATCATCTGCGGCTTCTGCTGCCAACGCTGCTATCGCACATATGCGTACGTGGGCACTAGGTACTGATGAGAACGATTGGGTATCTATGGGCGTTTACTCAAACGGCGAATACGGTATTGCTGAAGGTTTGATCTACTCATTCCCATGCACATGCGCTAACGGCGACTGGTCTATCGTAGACGGCGTTGATGTATCATCAGATTTCTCTAAAGAGAAAATGGCTGCCACCGAGCAAGAGCTTAGTGAAGAGCGTGATGCAGTAGCACATTTACTACCGTAAATCTAAGCTGTTATGCAGTAAGCTATGATGTAAGTAGCAAAGATAAGTAGTATAAAAAAGCCCTCTGAAATATGAGGGCTTTTTTTTATGTCTATAAGAAATAGGCAAATGAGAGCAATTTAGCTTATTGCCTTAAACTGGTAAAAGTGATTTACCGTTAATACAATTGATAACGTTAGATAAACGTTGATTAACAGCTATTAAAGTAAAGCTTGCTACAATGAATATGTCAATTTGAATAATAAGCACATTAAACAATAAGTACGACCATATTCGTACCATTTAAGGAGAAAATTATGTTGGGTGAACCAGAATATAGTATGAATGAGTTATTTGCTCAGTTAGGTCTAGACAGCTCTGATGAAGCAATCGATAATTTTATCGCAGAAAACCAACTAGCTAGCGAAGAAAAACTGACAGAGGCTAGCATTTGGACGGATAATCAGCGTATGTTCTTGCAAGAAGAATGGCAAAAAGATGCAGCATGGGTAGAAACTATCGACGAGCTAAATGTCCGTTTGCATCCTAATGCATAGATATTTATAGACATAAAAAACCCCGCGATAGTCTTAATATCGCGAGGTTTTTTTATGTCTGGAGTAACCCTAAACATCAAATTTTCTTTTCGCGCCACTCAAGTAAATCAGCGACGTCTTGATGAATACCCGCTTTTAATGCTTCTATTCCATCATAGCGACGCTCACCATGCAAAAAGTGCAGGAAACGTACGTGTAAGTTCAGTCCGTATAAATCAGCTTGCAACTGCGGAAAGTGGACTTCTAGTCGCCAGTCATCACCTTTATCAACAGAAGGTCTTTTGCCAATATTAGCCGTGCCAAACAAACTATGCGGACGCAAGCCGGCAACACCTTTATGACCGTCGGTGGCAAGCTCAGTCAAACCATCAGCGATCACATTACCATCATCATCTAAGCTCACCACGTCGACTGCAAAAATACCATGCAGGGCAGGCTTTATACGTTGCAAATCGATATTTGCGGTAGGGAAGTCTATTGTTCGACCTATCTGGTTGCCACGCACAACCATTCCCGTGATTGCATAGTCACGACCAAGTAACCTGTTGGCCGCCTGAAGATCACCTGCCAATAGTAAATCACGAACCCGAGTAGAGCTAATACGGGCAGCGTCGTTATCGATAGTATCAACACTGTCGCTATCAGTACTACTATCAGTGACCGTATGCAAGTTGGTCACATCCAAGCCATAACCACGCAAAAACTGACTGTCGCCAGTACGGTCATGGCCGAAGCGGAAGTCATCACCTAGCACCAATGCTTTGACGTTCAAACGCTTGGCTAATATATCGGCAAATGCTTGTGCTGATAGCGAGCGAAACTCTGTATCAAAACCTGCTACGATCAACGTCTCAACGCCATATTCTGCTAGCAGAGCTTGCTTCTCTGCCAGATTGGTCAGGCGCGCAGGCGCTTTAGCAGGTGCAAAAAATTCGCGTGGCTGCGGCTCAAATATCATGACCGCTGCACCCAAATCTTGGGTATGCGCAATTTCACGAACTTGGGCTAGCATGGCTTGGTGACCAAGGTGCACACCGTCGAAATTGCCGATAGTGAGCACGCAAGATGCCAACTCTACTGGGACAGTGTCCGTAGATGAGGTGTGTGGCGATGAAATCAGTTGCTCAAGAAAATAGGTTTTCATAAGTTTTCAGCTATGATTAGACCAAATAAAAAACGAAAAAACACATCTATGCTTAAAGTTGATGTGTCTAAAACCAGCCATTATAAAGTAAAATAGCCACACTAACATCCTATAGTCTACGTGTAATGCAAGTATGGCACGTAGGGTGGCTATTCTTTATTGCCAATGATGCTAATACCGATCCTAACAACAATCTCAACAACGATGGAGATCTTATGTCTGCTGCTGCCTTAAATACTATACCAACCGAACTATTGACATATCAGCTCACCGATCAGTTCGTTGTGCAGCGTGCAAATAAAGAAGATTTAGCAGAAGTCTTAGCCATTTATAATCAAAGCATACCGGGCAAACAAGCAACAGCCAATCTTGCATTGGTTACGGTAGAGGAGCGTGCTGCTTGGTTTAATGAACATTTGGATAGCGTAACCAGACCGATATATGTGGTCAAAGAGCAACCATCAGATAATGTAGAGCAAACAAAGGCGCCGATAGTCGCATGGGGTAGCTTTAGCGATTTGTACGCGCGTACGGCCTATCACATCAGTACCGAGATTAGTATTTATCTAAATCAAGATTATCAGGGCAAAGGGTTAGGCAGTTTACTGACCCGTTGGATGTTGACACAAGCACCAAGCTTGGGTATTCGAAATATCATCGCTCTTGTCTTTGCTCATAATCATCCGAGCTTAGGATTATTTCGTAAGCTTGGCTTTGAGCAATGGGGTTATATGCCAGAAGTTTGCGATATGGAAGGGTTTATCGCTGATGTTGTGATGCTGGGTAAATCAGTGACATCAGACGATATCTCAGATAAAACGCCTGAAACAATTTAACTTAAAACGCTCTAACCTAAAATCTTCCATTGACCTTCTATCTTCTGTAGCTGGTAGGTCAGTGGTGCAGGTTCGCTCTGTCCTTTTAGCATCAGCTCGCCAGTGATGGTGGCACGAGTTTTGTCATCATTGTATTTGGTATCAGTAATCGTAACGCCATCCACCGTTTGTTGAAACGCAGACTGAGTATTGGCAAGCTCTTCTTCAAAGTTTGCCATATCAACTTGGTAATATGACGCCGCATCCTTCACGTCACCATAATATAAGCTGTTTAGGGCTTGCTTGACAGTATCCTCTGGCGTACCGGCTTGAGTTGGATTGGTCACTAGGCTTTTCTGTTTAGTCTCATCAGTAACTGGATTAATATTGTCACTATCAATCGCTGTCTTATCTTCAGTGCCATCTGTAATTTCGCCTGTTTCGCTAGCAATTTCATCGGCCATCGCTTGGTCAGTCGTATCATTGTCTAATGTGACGTCTTCTGAGGTATCAACAGTCGCTGCCACATCTTCATTATCGGTAGCAGTTTCAGCCGACTCATTATTGCTACAACCGCTAATAAGTAATCCAGTGCTGAGTACACCAGTTGCTAACAGAATTGGTAAGCGCTGGAAGATTAGCTGTTTCGTTGTCATATTAAACCTCAAATGTCATTTATTCATTAGTGATCTATTATGACAATTATCAGCAGCGTGCATTGTCATTTCTCATGACAGGCTTGTTTTGGTTTCGTAAGCCCGTTATGGATTTACTTTTACTTTATCCTAACCGTGCTTTAGCTGACGCGGACGGAACCCTGTCGCTAGTAATACCACACCGTAAACCAGCGCTCCGACGGCACACATAATAATCAGCGCGACGATACGCTGCCACTGAGCCTCATCGGTAGGAAAGTAAGGTAGCATAAAATAAAGCACGCCAATCATAGAGCCAGTTGAGATAGAAAACTGCGTAAATAGCTTTTTCCAATGCGGACCGAAACGGAAAATATCACGCTTATGTAAGAAGTAATATAGCAAGCCTGCGTTTACAAAAGCCGCGCCAGTCGTAGCCAATGCCAGACCACCATGTAGCGGTATCTCTAAGAAATAGAATATCCCGATAAAAATAACACTAAAGATCATATTGGCGACGACAGAGATGATGCCGATTTTGACAGGGGTTCTGGTATCTTGACGCGCAAAAAACGCTGGGGCAAAGATCTTGATGAGCATAAATCCTAAGATACCACCTGCCATACTACGTAGGGCCAGTGAGCTCATCTGAGCATCACGTAAGGTAAACTCACCACGTAAAAATAGTGCTTGCATTAATACATCTGCCAGTACAAATAGGGCAGCCGAGGCAGGCACACCGACTAAGATAATAAGACGTGCTGCCCAGTCGATGGTCTTTTTGAAACTAACGTCGTCTTTTTGAGCTTCACTTTTTGATAGGCTTGGTAATATGACGGTACCAATTGCCACACCAATCAGACCCAATGGTAGCTCGCTCATACGTTCAGCTGCATAGAGCCAAGAGACTGAACCGCCAATCATTAATGAGGCAAAGATAGTGTTCAACAGTAAATTTATCTGAGTGACAGAGACACCAAAGATAGCAGGTAGCATCAATTTTAAAATTTGACGAACACCTTCGTGCTGAAAATCAATCTTTGGTGCGACAAGCAGCTTTTGTTGCCAGAGCTGCGGTAGTTGAATCAAAAACTGTAGCAAACCTGCGATAGCAACGGCATAGCCGAGTGCCATAATAGGCGTATCAAACATCGGCGCAAAAATAAGTGCGCCACCAATCATACATAGGTTCAATAACACTGGTGCAAAAGCGGGTGCTGCAAAACGACCGTAGCTTTGCAGAATACCACTCGCAAAGGCTGTCATAGAGATGAATAGCAAATACGGAAAGGTAAGACGCAGTAATTCAGCAGTGATGGCAAACTTATTGGGTTGATCGGCAAACCCAGGGGCAAACAACGTTACCACCCAGGGTGCGATTAAGATAACCACCACTGTCAGCATCGATAATACTAGCAATAATGCACCCGAGGTTCGACTGACTAAAATCTGTACTTGTTGCAAGCTGTACTTTTCTTTGTATTCGGACAGTACTGGCACGAAAGCTTGGCTAAACGCGCCTTCTGCAAACAATCGTCGTAAGAAGTTTGGGATTTTGAAGGCGACCAAAAAGGCATCCATCAAACCACCTGCACCAAAAACCCCTAGCAATACAACATCACGTACCAAACCTAAAATACGCGATAACATGGTCATACTGCTGACCACCATGGTTGAACGAAATAACCGACTTTTTGCCATGAGAACCTATCTTGCCAAGTTGTATATTGAGTTATGTGCCGATGTGATATGGATGAAAAACTGACGAATTATATCACTTTCACCATTGAGATAAATGGATTGAGTGTGGAATATGATATGTGGAAAACTGAGACTTCTTACCTTAGATCGTTTTATAAATTTCGTTTAGTATTTGAAATAACTGAGCCCGCTTATCAATCATAGATTCTCTATAGCTAGCTGCGTCATTTTCATCAAAAGGCATATCTAAAGATGCTACTCTTTTTCTGAAGGCTATCACTGTTTCACCATATAATCTTAGTGAAACTGAAGCTTCGCTATAACCAAATAGCAATAATAAGGATTCTGCTGTAGTCAATTCACTAAAGCTATTGAATAGATCATGTTGAGCATCTAATAAAATGTTTGATTTGGGAACAGAGCTATCTAGTATTAACCTTCTACGCCAATCAGAATATAGTGACCAATACCTTAAAGCAACGTTATTGAAAGTTTCTACTTTTTCTGCGACTTCTTTTAGCATCTCAAATTCACGTGCAACTTTAGCTTTCTTTTGATCGTTACGATGTTGAGTTGTAGACAGAACAAAAGTAATAATGCCTGTTATAAGTGCACCCAAGCCAATCTTAACTGCTGAATCAACTACCTCAATCCAAGTCATAAATTCTCCAGACAGTAATTCATATTAGACCACTTCCTGCTTTAATAAGTTCGAGATACTCTCACGCAACCTTGCCCATTCAAAATAATCACCAGGGTCAGTCTTACGCCCAGGCGCGATATCGCTATGGCCTGTCAAGTGGCGACGTGTTTTGGGATAAGTCTTATAGATGGCGGCAATTACTTTGGCTAGCTGCTCATATTGAGCAGAGGTGAAGGACACAAAATCCGACCCTTCAAGCTCGATGCCAATGCTATAATCATTACATTCAGGTCGACCCAAGTAGCTAGACCGCCCAGCATGCCACGCCCGTTCGTTGAAATTGACAAACTGAGTGATAGCGCCATCACGTTCGATAAACAGGTGCGCTGATACTTCTGCACCTTTGATTGTTTGAAAATAAGGATGGTTATCCCAGTCTAATTGATTGGTAAATAATGCTTTTACATAATGTCTGCCACTAGTGTCGCAGGCGCCAAATTCATTCGGTGGTAGGCTGATATTGTGTACGACGATGGCGTCAATACTTAAACCTTTTGGCCTTACATTGTAATTGGGTGAGGCCAGCCAAGTGGCTGCCGATAGTAGACCATCTTTGATAGTCATTGGCGACGTAGATGATGAGTTTGGTGATAATACGGGCATAATGCTCTCTTTTTATACTAGTATTGATAATGGTGCGATAGACAATCTATCTAAATAGCTAAACGATAGCGGGCTATGTGTTCGACTTTTTGACCCAGCAACTTTAATAACGCTGATAGCGTATGAATAATAACGTGCGAGATTTTACCTCATGTCTATAAAACTGACGTCCATACCTATCGATTGTACGCTAATGACCATTGACCTGCGAGCACGTCTGCCATTGGCTATAGCAGGGCTGTTACTCTCGGCTCAAACACAGGCATTTTTACCAATGCCGCTGTCTGTCCTTGAATCAGATGTATTGTCACCTGACGCATCTAGCTTAGCACCTACTAGCACAGCACCTACTTATTCTAATTCAGATGCATTATTTGAGTCGGGTAGCATCAGTAGTGCTGAACCTAACATTCAAAAGAGTACTTTATCTGAATCAAGCTTAGCGACAGAACAGCTGCTATTGACATGGCGGCAGCAAGTAAAAGCAGACAAGTTGGCACAGCATACAACATGGCGACGCTTGTTGTATTTTTACGATGATAAAAACAGTGTATTGGGTAAAAAGAAAACCGAGAGTTTGGTTGATGATCCGAGATTTTTTCTAAGTAAGAATGGTCAACGAGATTCAGGTGCAGAGTTGGATGCGATGCTCGTAGCACTTGCACAAGAGTTGGTGACATCATCAGCGACTGATAATGACCAAGCCCAAACTGATACCAGTAATAATTCTGTCTTATGTCGTTTTCCAGCGCGAGTGGCATGGTTGACAGAGGTGCTAGCGATCGATGCTGCAAGTCTATCTGTTGAATGTCCAGAATTGGATGAGTGGATGTCGACATTAGCGCCTGAGCAGCTATCTATCATGTTTGCGCAGGAATATTTGGACAATCCGCTCTCTGCATTTGCTCATACGTTGCTACGCATTGACTCAAAAGCAAGCATCGCCGATCCAAATCAAATCGATAAGGCTTATGCGCTGAACTATACGGTAGACGGTGATCCAAACGACAGTTTTCCAGTCTATGCTACCAAGTCAATGATTGGTAGCTACAACAGCGCTATCGAAATTGATCCTTATCCAGAGATGCTAGCGAAATACCTGCAAGATGATGAACGTGATACGTGGACATATCAGTTGAGTCTGACGCCAGCGGAAGTGCAGCAGATTATGCGTCACGTTTGGGAAACCAAAGCATTAAAGATGCCGTATTACTTTACCACGGACAATTGTGCTTCTGAGATTCTGCGTCTTATTGATGTGGTCCGTCCGCAGCAAAACTTACTGAGCCAATTGTCTTACGCCGTCGTGCCTTCTGATGTGATTCAACTATTAAATGATGAGCAGTTGCTGGCAAGTACGCTTTATACGCCTGCTGATAATACCGTACGTCAATCTCAGCTCAATGATAAAAAACAACAGCGCACGCAGTTGGGCTATCATAATAGCGCTAAACAAACCGTGAATGAGATTAAGTCTGCGCAGCTCAACCCTGTATCTAGCATGTCAGCTGATGGGCAAACACTACTCAAGCGTCAAATCGACGTATCGGATAATAATCCGATAGACAGGCATCCGCTACAATTGGGCACCATAGGTATAGGGCAGCGTGGTGACGATGACTATATGGATATTGGGTTTCGAGCGGGGTTTCATGATACGCTTGACCACGCCTCAGGGTATCCACAATTCTTTAACTTAGAAGGGCTGGCTGCGACATTACGACTGTATGACACAGATGATAATAAGGCCAATCAGCCAGACAGTGTGGTCTTGCAAAATGTCACTTTGATTCGAGGCCGCTCTTTTAATCCAGTCAATGCTGCCAAAAAAGGCAATACTTGGGGCGCCAGTATCGAGGCGACGCGAGTAAACGATGGATCGCAAGAGGAAGGTACGGATCATTTGGTCGGTAGTGTGGGTTACGAAAAAGGCTGGTCATGGGCATTTGGTACACCCGCCGCAGGTACTGGTGAGATGCCGCCGCAACTGTGCTATACGTTTTTGGCAGGTACAGGGCAAGTAGGACGAGGTATCAATAAAGGTTTTCGTCTAGGCGCAGGCATCAATGCTGGCTGCCGTTATCAGATTAACAATCAGTTACGCGCGCAAGCTGAATTGCAATTGCCATATTGGTATCATGGCAATAACGATGAAACCAACGTCCGTGGGCATTATTGGCAACCAATCTCAAGCTTAGGGCTGCAATACGACATTGATAAAAAACAAGCACTACGTATCAATGCTAATTACGAATGGCAAGATCGTATCGATGCCAATGATGATATACAGCTATCGTACAGACGGTATTTTTAGGCACTGATTTAGCCGTTGATTTAGACATTAATTTAAACAAAATGGCTTCTAAGCGCTGTAATGGTTGGATAAAGGAAGTTGTATAAAGGAAAACATGCTTTATGAGTACGCAAAATTTACTAATTATCGGACAAGGTGATATCGGCCTACCGGTTGCCAATAAACTTGCTCAAGATGGCTATTGTGTGACTGGGCTTGCTCGTAGTAAGCGCCACCATTATGATTTAGTAGATAGTGCCGATTTTTTGCAGGCTGATGCGTTGACCTTGTCGGCCGAGCAGCTACAAGCATTTACTCATATTGCGATTATCGTCACCCCTGACGAGTACTCGACCAGCGGTTATCACGACAGTTATCTAGCGATTAGTCAGCATTTAGCAACGCTTGCTCCACAGCTTACCAAACTTGAGCGTGTGGTATTTATTTCTTCTACTGGTGTCTATGGTCAGGATAATGGCGAATGGATTGATGAGCATACTGCACCTGTCACGCCAGCGCGCGCTGCGTCAAAGGTCATATTGCAAGCAGAACAAGCACTGCAACAAGGTTTTGGTGATAAAGCCATTATTATTCGCCCCAGTGGTATCTACGGTCGCGAGCGCTTAATGCGACTACGCAAGGCTCGTGAGTCAAATAAAGATCCAGTGCCAGCTGAGCATTGGAGCAATCGCATTATGGATCGCGACTTGGTCAATATCATTGCCAAAGTGTTGACGATAGAAACACCAAAGTCTGTCTATCTAGCGACAGACTATCGACCTGTTACTACGTTTGAGCTAGGGGTTTGGCTTAGTGAGCAGGTTGGTGAGACACCTCCTACTATTGATAATACAAAAACCTCAGTGACAGGAAAACGCTTGCACAGCAACATTCCGTTAGCTTGGCTTGATTATGCTGATTGGCAGATAGGCTACCGAGATATTTTAAATCATCAAGAGTTAAGTCCTAAAGAGTAAAATAGCCCTTGATGCAATCGTTTTTATTTGTTTCATATTTTATAGTTTATGGAGATTTCATGTCCCAGCCTTCTACTTCTGATGACCGTTTGTCTCATGCTAATCTGGCAACAGAGGGTGGGCAGCTAGCAGAAGGTAATGTCCGAAAAAAGGCTGAGCAATCGTCTATATTAGCTGATTCGCAGCAACCTGCGATCGTACATCCTAACTTTGATCCCAAACAATCTCCTCTTGACCCTGCCAGACCATTAAGTGATATACCTGAGCCTGCTCGTCGCCTAAATGGTCAACTGCGCAGGCTTTATGGTAACTCTACGCGGTTCTATCAGCCCAATGCAGACAGCTTATCGAAATGGTCGCTGATTGCTTCAGAGGCACTGGCTGAGCATTTATCATTGCTGAATGCAGCACAGCTTATTGAATTACCGGATAGCTTTTATCAAAATCATAGTGAGCAGCCACTAATATCGACATTATCGGATATGACGTTGTTAGATATGTCAGATATTCAACAGGCGATTCGCGCTTATCCAAAACTGAACCGTTATGGGTTTTTGCCTACTGATAGCGCTACAGGGGTTGAGTCAAACAACGATTCAGATAATGACAGCAAGGCTGAGAAGCCTGCATTATCTATGCGCGCATTGACCAAACGCTATAATCCTGATGAGCTACTCAACAGTCTGTATGCCGACGATTGGCAAGTGATATTACAACCGCAGCAGTTTGAGACAGGCGAGGGTAGTTTGGCCACGGATATCATGGCATGTAGTGTAGCTGTCCATGCGCTAAAGCAGTGTAGTAGCCGTAAAAGTATCAACCATAGTTATAGCGCAGCAGACATATGTCAGCATGTGCGTAGCTATTTGCTCAGTCAGATCGTTTGTGAGCCATCGCAGCGCCACGCATATCGTCAGATTCGACTATTTGCTGGTCATATTATTGTTGCCGCTTATCATTTGGGCTGGGAGATACAGGTCCGAGCAGATGGACAGAGCTATTTTAATATCTCGTCGCGTAGTGGTTTGCTGACTCGCTATGCCAATATGCAGGATTATGAGATCAATGGTTGGTCAAGCTGATCAATAATGCGTACAATAATGCAAATTTTTTGCCCCCTCTTTTTGCTGATAGGAATGTCATAATGTCTCATGTAACACGCCCTCAAGACCCTACATTTTCATCTCATCAATTTATTCAACTGGCTCTAGACAACCAAGTGCTCAAATTCGGTGAGTTTGTCCTAAAGTCTGGTCGTATCAGTCCGTACTTTTTTAATGCAGGCTTGCTTGCAACTGGTGAGATGTTGTCACTGCTAGCACGTGGTTATGCAGATGCCTTAGCTGAACAAATGAGTGCAAATAATGGCGAGAATGAGCAGGAGCTGGTCATTTTTGGTGCGGCTTACAAAG
This sequence comes from Psychrobacter sp. APC 3279, assembly GCF_030407795.1. NCBI lineage: Bacteria > Pseudomonadati > Pseudomonadota > Gammaproteobacteria > Moraxellales > Moraxellaceae > Psychrobacter > Psychrobacter sp. APC 3279. Next base: position 39,287 of record NZ_JASDCR010000011.1, read on the forward strand.
GTATTCCTTTTGTCGCAGCGACAGCGCAAGCGTTATGGCTACATCATGGTATTAATGCCAAATGGGGTTATAACCGTAAAGAGGCTAAAACTCACGGCGAAGGCGGCAATTTGGTAGGTGCTGATGTAACTGGCAAGGCCGTTTGGGTGCTTGACGATGTCATTACAGCAGGTACAGCCATGCGCGAAGTAGTGGAGATTTTAGAGCAAGCAGGCGCAAGTGTTGCTGGTATTATCGTTGCACTCGATCGTAAAGAAAAAGGTCAAGCCGAGCATTCTGCTATTCAAGAGCTTGCCGCGACACTAGAAGTACCTGTACGTGCATTGGTCGATATCGATGATTTGATCAGTTATTTGGCCGATGAAAATAGTCAATATAAAGACGCGACCCAGTTAGCCAAAATGCAACACTATCGTGAGCAGTACGGCGTATAGTTGGGCACGAATGTTATTTAATAAGTTTGTTTCATATCAACAATATAACGTAAGTGAGTCTTATCATGAGCCAAAAAAAACAAGAAAAATCGCTAAAAATACTCGTTATTATGGATCCTATCGAGCGGGTCAATTATAAAAAAGACACCAGTCTCGCTATGATGTGGGCCGCTCAAGACCGTGGCCATCAGCTTGGTTATTGTCAGATTCATGACTTGTGGTTGGACCGTGGTCAGTTGATGGTCGATACGCAGCCATTGACGGTAAAGCGTGATCCTGCAGATTTCTATACGTTGGGTGATAAAAGCACAGGGCCAGTCGGCGACTATGACGTAATTTTGATGCGCAAAGATCCACCGTTCGATATGCGCTTTATTTATGCTACTTATATGCTTGACCATGCCAAAGCAGCAGGCTTGCTCGTGGTCAATGATCCACAAGCGATTCGCGACTGCAATGAGAAGTTGTTTGCGACGTGGTTCAGTGATTATATGAGCCCAACGATTGTGACCAGCAAACAAGCACATATTCGTAAGTTCATCGCTGAACAACAGGATGTAATCGTCAAGCCACTAGATGGTATGGGCGGCACTGGCATCTTCCGTTTAACCGCTGATAGCCCAAACATCGGAGTGACGTTAGAGATACTGACTGAGCTTGAGACTTTGCCCATCATGGCGCAGCGTTATTTGCCGGAGATTAAAGAAGGCGACAAACGCGTGTTGATCGTCGATGGTGTCGTGGTAGATTATAGTTTGGCTCGTATTCCAACCAAAGGCGAGACCCGCGGGAATCTAGCAGCTGGTGGTAACGGTGTTGCCATGCCATTGACTGATATCGAACGCCAAGTAGCAGAAGTTGTGGCGCCAATCGTTAAAGAAAAAGGTCTAATGTTCGTTGGTCTAGACTTAATTGGTGGGCGTATCACTGAGATTAACGTTACTAGCCCAACGTGCGTACGTGAGATTGATGACCAATGTGGTACAGATATCGCAACCGACTTTATCATGGCGATTGAGAATAAATTTACGGCGTAGCTTTCGCTATGTTCAGGAACGTTTTGAGTTTAAGAATATTTTGACTACGTAAAACACATATTTTGAGGTATTGTTAGTCATTTATTTTTCTTACCGTTTATTAGTATTACACGACGCCAAGCTATGACCGATCATGGCTTGGATTTTTGTTATTTTTGCTGCATAAAGTACTGTATATAAGACAATAATTTCCTCTATACTATGCGGGCTTTGGCTAGGTCATTATTTTTCATAATTGTTACCGCCGCAGTGAGATAAACCCTTCATATAAATAAAGTAAAGATAGGCAGGCGTTCATGAAAACACCGCATATATTGATGATGGCAGCTGGTACGGGCGGGCATGTTTTTCCAGCGCTTGCAGTGAGCGACGAGTTAACCCAACGCGGTGCAGTGATTCATTGGTTAGGAACGCCAAATGGTATGGAAAACGGTTTGGTTGAGCCGACAGGTTATCCTTTTCATGCTATTAATATGCAAGGGCTTCGTGGCAAAGGCGTTGGTCGACTATTAAAGTTACCAATGACTCTGCTATCCGCGACGATGGCTGCCGTAAAAGTGATTCGTAGTAATCAGATTGACGTGGTCGTTGGGTTCGGCGGTTATGTGAGTGCACCTGGCGGTATCGCTGCACGTATGACTAACACCCCGTTGATTATCCATGAGCAAAATGCCATCGCTGGCATGAGCAACCGCTACTTATCTAAACTGTCGACCAAGACATTACAAGCGTTCGAGAATACCTTTGCCAATAGTCAGCAAGATGCCAAGCTTGAGACAGTGGGCAATCCTGTGCGTAATGCCATTACTGGTGTCGCAGAGCCAACGGTACGCTACGATGTAAATGACAGTTCACCGCTTAAACTGTTGGTAGTCGGCGGTTCACTTGGTGCTCAGGTATTAAATGATACAGTACCAAAAGCATTAGCATTACTAGATCAGCCGTTTGAAGTCCTACACCAGTGCGGACGCAATAATGAAGCAGTCACGCAAGCGGCTTATAGCGAACAAGAATTAAACAACCATCAGTTTACTGTACAGCCCTTTATCAATGACATGGCTGCAGCTTATAACTGGGCAGATATCATCGTTTGCCGCGCAGGTGCGTTGACCGTGACCGAGATTCAAAACGTCGGCATCGCCGCTATTTTTGTACCGTTACCGCATGCAGTGGATGACCATCAGACGGCCAATGCACGCACGCTGACCTCGCATGATGCTGCAATTCTATTACCGCAGTCAGAGCTAACTGCCAAGAGTCTAAGTGACGAGCTTAGCGTACTCAATCGAGAGAAGTGCTTAACGATGGCAAAAAAAGGCCATGCATTGGCCAACCGTAGTGCGAGTAAGCAAGTTGCTGATATCATTTGGCAAGCGCTATAGTCTGTCGTTTATACCCCTTATTTGAATTTACTAAGTTTTATTGACCTTTAATAAAGAGAGATCCTTATGCCTACCTCTGCGAAAGCTCTACCTAAGCGTTTGATTGAAATACCAGAAATGCGCCGTATTCAGCATTTGCATTTCATCGGTATTGGTGGCTCAGGCATGTGCGGTATCGCTGAGGTGATGAACAATCAAGGCTATCAAGTCAGTGGTTCTGACATCGCAGAAAGCTTAGTGACTAAGCGTTTACAGCAAATCGGTATTGAAATATCGATTGGTCATGACTCCAAAAACATTGCCAATGCTGACGTTATCGTTGTCTCATCAGCGATTGATCGTAGCAACCCTGAGGTAAAAGCAGCACTTGAAGCTCGTCTGCCAGTAGTACGCCGCGCCGATATGCTTGGTGAGCTAATGCGCTATCGTCACGGTATCGCAGTTGCTGGCGCGCATGGCAAAACGACGACGACCAGTTTGCTAACCACAATGATGGCAGAAGGACAGCTAGATCCTACCTATGTCATCGGCGGTAAGTTAAATGCGTCAGGCAAAAATGCAGCATTGGGTAGCAGCCGTTTCTTGGTAGCAGAGGCTGATGAGTCTGATGCATCATTCTTGTCATTGCATCCGATGGCCGCGATTGTGACCAACATCGACCAAGACCATATGGAAACCTACGAAAACAGCTTTGATAAATTAAAAGCCGCTTATATCCAGTTTCTACAAAATATGCCGTTTTACGGTTTAGCAGTGGTTTGCGGTGATGACCCTGAGTTGTATGCAATGATCGATGATATCGGTCGTCCAGTATTGACCTTTGGTCTTGAGCCGTTCAATGACGTACAGGCTGTAGACTTGGTGACAGAGGGAACCAAAACTCACTTTACCGTATTACGCCGTGACCATGAGCCATTACGCCTGACGTTGAACATTCCTGGTACACATAATGTCTATAACGCTCTTGCTGCTATTACAATGGCGACCGATGAAGGCGTTGATGATGCAGCAATTGAGCGCGCCCTGCAAAAATTTGAAGGCGTGGGTCGTCGTTTTGAGCAGCATGCTTCTGTCGATATCGATGATGGTAATGTCTTATTGATTGATGATTATGGTCATCATCCAAAAGAAGTCGATGCGACCATCAAAGCCGCTCGTCAAAGCTTCCCTGATCGTCGTTTGGTGATGCTATTTCAGCCGCATCGTTATAGCCGTACCCGTGATTGCTACGATGATTTTGTAGAAGTTCTATCGAGTGTTGATGAGCTATTATTATTAGATGTTTATTCAGCAGGGGAGAGTCCGATTATGGGCGCTGATACCAAGTCACTAGCGCGCAGTATCCGTTTGCGCGGTGAAGTTGAACCGACTATTATTGATAAAGACAATCTAGCCCCTGTTATGCAGCGTTTGTTAAAAGCCAACGATATGCTGATTACCCAAGGCGCTGGTAATGTCGGGCAGATTGCTATCGATTTGGCTGCCAATAACCTTTATATTAAGTAAGCTAAAATTTAGGGACGATCCTCATGACAACTGATAATAAAGACAATAATAGCACTCAAAATGCAGCTATCAATGATACATCTGTAGATACGACGACTCATGCAAAAGATGCCAGTCAGTTTGGCAAAGTAGCCGTTATTTATGGTGGCAGTAGCAATGAGCGCAGTGTGTCTTTGGACAGTGGTGCGGCAGTATTGCAAGCGCTGCAAAACCAAGGTGTTGATGCGACTCATTTTGATCCAAAGCATCAAGACATTACTGAGCTACGCAAATATGACCGCGTGTTTAATGTGTTGCATGGTCGCGGCGGCGAAGATGGCCTGCTGCAAGGCGTATTACAGTGGTTTGATATACCGCAAACTGGTTCAGGGATTCTAGCGTCTGCACTAGGTATGGACAAAGTACGTACCAAGCAACTGTGGCAAGGTTGCGGTCTCTCAACTGCACCATTTTCATTATTGACGGCTGATACGGACTGGCAGCAAGTGGTTAACATGCTAGGTTTGCCACTTATTATTAAGCCAGTTCATGAAGGTTCAAGTATTGGCATGACCAAGGTCAACCACCTTGACGAACTGCCTGCCGCTTATGCAACTGCAGTGGAATGTGGTGATGCGGTGATGGCTGAGCGCTGGATTACAGGTCGCGAGTTTACGATTGTGATTATCGATGACGAAGCCTATCCAGTTATTCGCCTTGAGCCTGCCGATATTACTAACTTCTATGATTTTGAAGCAAAGTATAATCGCAACGATACCAGTTACTACATCCCCTGTGGATTGAGCGCTGCTGATGAAAAGCACCTGCAAGATTTAAGCCTTGCAGCATTTCGTGCAGTAGATGCAAAAGGCTGGGGACGTATCGATGCCATGCAAGATGAAGCAGGCAATTTTTGGTTGCTTGAAATCAATACCGTACCAGGTATGACCAGTCACAGTTTGGTGCCAATGGCGGCTAAAGCTCGCGGACTAGATTTTGACGCGCTATGCTGGCATATTTTGGCGCAAACGCTATAACTCTCAAATTAACTAAATTGAGCAGATAGTGGCGACTCTTTGTGTCACTAGAGCTGCTATACCACAGCTTCATGTAAACTTGTGTAAATTCGCTGCTGCTAGTTGGTGTTTGGCTATTGTTTAACCATAAAATACGTTAATATTGTAAGAATAAGTCTATTTCGGTGATATTTATGTTGTTTTGTGAATACAACTGATAACTTATTCATAATTTAAGAAAAATGTTACGTTTAAATCAACGTAATCACTGTATATAAGCTATATTTTTAATAAAATTTGATAACATATCGACTTAATAAGCTTCTGCCAAAAATACGCAGATTTATATCAATAAATAGCATGATCAGTTTTATGCAAATATAGGGACAAAGGTCGTTATGGCTCAAACTGTCAACGAGGTAACTGACTTGATGAGTGATAAAGCCGGTCGCCCAAAATCTAAGATCCAAATACCGGCAACGGTAAAGTATCTATTTATGGTACTGGTCTTAGGTTTGCTAGTGCTAATATTAATGATGGGCGGCAAAGCGTTACGTGATGCGCCGCCCGCAAATATTTATGTCAGTAATCAAGGTTTGTCTGCTGCTCAATATCGCTCATTACAAGACGTGATGGAACAACAACAAGTAAGTAGCTTCTTTACTTCTGATTTGCAAGCATTGCGAGACATCACGATGGGTTTAGCTTGGGTAGACCAAGTGAGTATCTCTCGTGATTGGCAACGTGGCATCGTCGTCAATGCGTTACCCAAACAAGCAGTTGCTAATTTTGGTACAGAACGTTTGGTCGATGCAAAAGGCGCTGTGTTTGTTCCTGCTGATAGTAGAGATTTAACACAAGAACGTTTTGCGACCTTACAGGGTGAGATGTCTCAAGCACCAGTTATTATGCAACAAATGCAGCAGGTCAATGATTGGTATGCACCGCTAGGTATGCAGGTCGAAGATATCATTTTGTCACCGAGAATGACTTGGCTAATCCGCTTTGACAATGGGCTACGTGTGATTGTAGACAATGAAAATACGGCGCAAAAACTACTGAATTTAAGCCAACTGCTTGGCAATCAGTTAAGTACGCGTCGAGATGATATGCAGTCTGTAGATTTACGGTATAAAAATGGCTTTACCATCGCTTGGAACGTGACACAGAGTGCTGAATCAGAATAGCCTAAATAAGCACTACATCTATGCATAACCGATGTGAGCTAATACGGTTTATTTAGTTTAAAGAAAATATGTACAACATCATAGCGTATTAGTAACGCTTTTTTTAATGATTTAATAGAAGAGCATTACCTGTTCTTCTATTTAGCGATAATTTGTCTGGTACCATGAAAAATAATGAAAATCTGGTTGTTGTCCATCTAAGTGCCACGGCAGTATATGTCGTCATAGGCAATGTTGTCTCTGCAAAAGACATTCGTATTTTGGGCGTAGGACAAGTTAAAAACAGCGATTTTTATCAAGGTCAAATAAAGCATCGTGAACGTCTGCAAGGTGCTATTAAGCAAGCCATTCAAGAAGCAGAAGACACCGCTAACTGCCGTGTGCATAGTGTTTGGTTAACGCTTGCGACCCCTGAGCTATCTAGCAAAAACAGTGCTGGAGAGGTCAAAGTAGAAGATGAAGTTGTACGTGCCAAAGACATGGTACAAGCATTGGCCAATGCAAAGTCGCGTGATTTATCATCTGACTATTATTTGATGCATTGCTGTCAGCAAGGTATTTATGTCGATGAGCAAGACTTTATGGTGGATGATGTCATCGAAATGATGGCACACAATATCACCGTGATGTACCACATGATGATGATGCCTGTTGCCAGCCGTCAGAATATCCAAAAGCTATTGCAAAGTTGTGACGTCGGCATTGATCATATTGTTTTCGATGCAGTGACCAGTGCTGAGTATAGTTTGATGACTGAGGAACGCCAGCAAGGGGTATGCTTGGTCGATATCGGTGCTAGTACGACCAGCATTTGTGTGTATAAAGAGAATAAACTGATTTTTACACATTGTATAGCAACAGGCAGTCATGAAGTGACAATGGATATTTCAGCTGATTTTGGTATTTCCATGATTGAAGCTGAAAAGCTGAAGAAGTCTCATGGTACAGCAGATGTTAATAGTGTCGATCCAAGCGCATTCTTTTTATTCAAGCCTCAAGGATCGGGCGACGAAATCAATATTGGCATCTATAACCTAGCACGCATCATTGAGGCTCGTTACGTTCAGATATTCACTGAAGTAGCGCGTCAATTACACGAAGCAGGTTTGATAGGCTATATCGATAAAGGGATTGTGTTGACTGGCGGCGGTAGTACGATTAAAGGTATGATACCCTTTGCCAAAAAGCTACTAAAAATGCCTGTTGTATTGACCAATACTCATCCTGCTATCAGTGCTTATAATCATTTCGATAATGACGAGTCATTTAAGCTATTAAATAGTCAAGTAAATGATCGTGCTTATCAGACCGCTTTTGGCACATTGCTATATAGTCAGAGTGAGCAATTCCGCCGTAGCGAAAAAAGCGAACCTGAAGCGATTCAAAACAATCGAGTATCAGGCGTGTTTCGGAGTGCGGGTCAACGGTTTGCAAATGTTTTGAAGAAAATATTATAGACTTGTTTAACCTCATATCTAAAGCATCCATACGTTATGGAATGTCTCTAAGTTGGTTAAGCAAAAAAAATAGAGCAATATTGCGAATAAATTCGTTTTAAAAATAAAGTATTAAGTGATAATGACATATTATTGTCTATACTGATCGATTTTAGTCATACCCTGTTTTATTTAAATACATTTATATATAGTATGTCGATAGCGCGCCACATGAGTGCGTTACTATGTATCGACTTACACGCTATCTGCAACTGGAGAATCTTTTTTATGTCAAAATACACCATGCCAGATGATAATCAGCTTCAAAACAATGGCCAAGCAAGCTTCACTGTATTCGGTGTTGGTGGCGGCGGCGGTAATGCAGTTGAACATATGGTACAGCAAGGCATCAGAGGTGTAACGTTCGTTTGTGCCAATACAGATAAACAAGCGCTAGATCGTCTTACTGCACCGCACAAACTGCAATTAGGTGCAAAAACGAACCGTGGTCTAGGGGCAGGCGCAAATCCAGAAGTCGGTCGTGAAGCAGCAGAGAGCGAAGAAGAAGCGATTCGCGCATTGCTTGAGCACTCAGATATGGTATTTATCACTGCTGGTATGGGCGGCGGTACTGGTACAGGCGCCGCGCCAGTTGTTGCTCGTATTGCGAAAGAAATGGAAGTATTAACAGTTGCTGTTGTGACTACGCCATTCAAATTCGAAGGTGGTAAGCGTATCAAAGCTGCTAAAGCAGGTATTGAGCAGCTGACTAACTTTGTCGACTCAATTATCACGATTCCAAATGATAAATTAATGAGTGTATACGGCAACATCTCTATGCAAGATGCTTTCAAAAAAGCGGATGATGTATTGCTGCATGCCGTTCAAGGTATTGCGGAAACCATCGCTAGCGAAGGTATGATCAACATTGACTTTAACGATATCCGTACGGCGATGACTGCTAAAGGTCATGCGATGATGGGTATTGGCCGTGCTAGCGGTGATGATCGTGCGCGTCAAGCGACTGAAAAAGCCATCAGATCACCACTACTTGATGATTTGCGTTTAGAAAATGCAAAAGGTCTACTGGTTAACGTTATTTCTTCAGAGTCATTGTCATTAGATGAGATGAGCAAAATCAGTGCAATAGTCGAAGAAATTACTGACATCGACGACGCTCACATTTTCTACGGTTCTGTGATTGATGAAAAAATGGGTGACGACTTACATGTAACTGTCATCGCAACTGGCTTAACATTAGACGAAAACGCAGGTCAAGAGCCAGAAGTAGTAGAGCAACCAGTCCCTTCTGTTAATAGCACGCAACCTGTCGATCCTAATGTGCATACCAGCGCTTTAAACAGTCAGAAGCAGTCTCAAGCTCAGCAGTATCAAGATAGCGTTGCACGTCCTAGTGCAAGTGCACCTCAAGAGCAGCCTAAGACGAAAACAAACAGTATTCAGGACTATTTAAAGCGTCAACAGAATAAATAGTAATTCTAATTTACTGTAAGTAAGAAAGAGCCAGCGTTTCAACGCTGGTTTTTTTGTGTTTAAAGAAAGATGAACCGTTTCTATAAGAAAAGTCATGACAGTTTTCTATGTAATCTATATGTATATGACTGTCGAAAATTATGTGAGTCTCACTTTTTTATAGCATTAGATAGACCATATAAAGTAAAAATCAGCAATAGGAAGTTGACGATAAGTGTTATCAATCAAGGAGATAAGAAAATTAGCGCTTTTTATATATAGCGAATAAGGGGTCGGTAATGGTACACTATGTCAATTGTAACAAAATATGTGAGAAGACAACCATGAACCAAAGAACCATAAAAACAGCAATAGCCGTTACGGGTACTGGTCTACATAGTGGTCAGCCTGTTGACTTGGAGTTTCATCCACAGCCGATTGACACTGGTATTGTTTTCGAGCGCTCTGACATAGAAGGTAGTCAACCAATCCCAGCGAGTGCGTTTTTAGTACAAGACACGATGATGTCATCGAACTTAGTGTTTGGTGGTACGCGAGTGGGCACGGTTGAGCATCTGCTCAGTGCCATCGCTGGTCTAGGAGTAGACAATCTGTTAGTTCGTGTCTCTGCTTCAGAGATACCAATTATGGATGGTAGTGCTGCGCCTTTTGTTGCGCTCTTACTTGATGCAGGATTTTGTGAGCAAGAAGCGGCCAAGAAATTTATTAAAATTATACGTCCAGTACGAGTAAAACTAGAAGATAAATGGGCAGAGCTACGTCCTTATGAAGGGTATGAATTAAATTTCGAAATTGATTTTGATCATCCTGCATTTGATAAGAACTTTCAGCATGCACAGTTGCAGTTCTCTACACAGAACTTTATCGAACAATTAAGCACTGCGCGTACTTTTGGATTTTTACGTGATATAGAAGCACTACGTCAAAACAACTTAGCACTTGGCGGCAGTATGGAAAACGCCATCGTTATCGATGATGTCAACATACTTAATGCAGAAGGCTTACGTTTTAACGATGAGTTTGTTCGTCATAAAATTTTAGATGCTTTGGGAGATTTGCATCTGATTGGCTACCCAATTTTAGGTCGTTTTAACGCCTATAAGTCTGGTCATGCTCTAAATAATTTATTAGTACGTGAAATACTGTCTGACGCAGATAACTTTGAAATTGTAACTTTTGATGACAATGTAACCTGTCCTATAGAGTATTTACCGCTTAACGATTTGGTTATTGAAGGATAAATACAGGAATATACAGGAAGTATCGAAACATTTACGCAATATTACATAGTAGGCTCATAATTACATTTATATAATATTTTATATTATGAATATATTGTCTATATGAATATACGAATTTTCCGTTAAGGCATATAATACAAAAGCTGTAGATGATTTTTAAGTCCTTCGTTAGCTATATCCATAATCTGGATGTAACTAACGAAGGATTTTTTTTATCTAATACATTACAAAAATCCATCTTTATCGATGCCATCACCTGCTCTTATTTACATAACTTTACATTTAATAGTCGGTATTTTTAATGATTAATCAAACTCAAAAGGGCTTTTTTGAGATTTTCATCAGTGGTGACATGCTCTGCGGCCTGTGATATAGTCCGTTTTGTGTTCTGGCTAAGCGCCTGATTTTCATTGGCTTTACGAGAATTTGGCAAGTGCAGTGATGATGTTAATGATTGTTTAGATGAATAATTATCGGCAGAGCTTTTAGCCACAACGACGCGAATTTGCTTGAGTTGTTTAAATGTAATTGACTGCTCCGTTAGTATTTGCAAATACGAGCTATGTAAATAGCGAATATGATTTGCTGCTGTCATTGAGCTAACACTCAATATCAACTGCTCAGGTGTTAAGCCTACAACCCAACAGGTATTGAGGATTTCCTCAGGTAGACAGTCTACCAATAGCTCTTTTATCTCGTTGGTTGCTTCTATATATAGTCGCATGTTGTTAGCAAGGGTTTGAGGTAGCGCGCTACCAGCAAATGCTTGATGATCTATAAGCTGGGCAAGCCGATTAGGTTGTTTTTTTGACATCGTAAGTACTCATCTAATAGGTGACAAACTCGATACTCATAACAGACATGCTAAAAGCAATATATAGCAGATGGCTTATAAGATAGTTGACTAGGTGGGAGGTACTACTGGCACTAGTCACTATTTGAAAAGAATGAACCGTTGTAATAGGGATTTTATCACGTCTATTTGATGATTATATCCTCTAAATTAATTGATGCTTCGTTACGGATGACGAGCAGACTTGTATTAACAATAGGTAGTAAATTTATGAAACAAGCTTTATTAATTTTGTCAGTATTGGGAATGGGTATCGCACAGACGAGTGGTGCTGCCGAAATAACCTTTCAACCAAATAATACCTTGAGTCATACCATCACAAATATTTCTACTTCTGCGAACTATGGTTCTAGTCGCAACATCTATAGCACTAACAGTGGTGCACATGTATATAGCAACGATGAGATCAGTCAAGCAATTGACAATCTAAGCGCTCATGCTAAGCAAAAAGAATATCAACTGGCTTCACTGACCAGTCGTTTGTCTTACGAGCAGCGTCAGCAGCAAGCCAGCCGTGTACCTGACCGCAACTCTGCTCCTGCTATTGCAGCAGCAAATGCCTCTCGTGTCGCTCTATCTAGAAGCTCTGGCTACTGTGCTCGCTATGTGCGTAAGGCATTACAGTCAGCAGGTTATAAGTTTACGCCTAACCCTTCAGCTTATCAGTACGCCTCTCGTGGCACGCTAGCCCAAGCCGGCTTTACCAAGATCAGTAACGACATGGCACCACAAGTTGGTGATGTCGTTGTCTATAACCGCACGTCAAGCCGTCCACATGGTCATATCCAGATCTTTGATGGCAACGACTGGGTATCTGATTTCCGTCAAAACAGCATCAGCCCATATAGCGGCAATTACAGCTATACGACATGGCGTGATTCGCGGTATGTTGATGATGCATCAGATCGTGGTATCTACCTTGCGATGGCTGACAAATAAACATCGATTAGATGCAGTAAGCATTAGTTAAATAAGACTAAAGTTTTCTCCAAACTCAGTAATGCTCTTTATGACATTGCTGGGTTTTTTTTGTGTTTCAAAAGGTGATGCCTAAGTGAGTACAGTTTATATAACCGAATTAAAGCTCAAACTTGGGCCAATAGTCGCGTTTGTGAAAATCAGGCGGGGAGGCATGGCCCGAGGCAAAGTATAAATCAGTTTCGCCAAACCATAAGATGACACAAGGATGTATTTGTTCAATCATCATATTGGCAATAGCGTATTGTTGATTCGGTAGTTGAATTATAGGCAGTCTAAAGCTGCGCTCATAATGAGCAGGTGTCTGCGCTACCATTGGAGTGCTAGATAACGGGTTCTCCCCTGATATATCTGCTAGCTCTTTACAGTTATGCCAATTAATAGATGCGCGTGTGGTTCCGTCGGTCTCGTACAATGGTACTGGCGGTAGTGTCGCAGGGTTACGATAGCCCTCAAACTGATAAACAGCGTAACGACCATCAGGACTCGCATTAATCTCTATATAAGCGGTTGTCTGCTGAAATGGTATCTTGTGAGGTTCTGTCTGGTGGCGTGCTACGATATCTTCGTTATTAATCTTACTACCATCAACTTTACTGCCAGCAATAAAACATTCAAGGCAAGTTTCTTCCCATAGGTAATCAGTGAAATTTACTTGAGTTTGTTGCCCTGTTGGCCAATGGAGTTGATTGGCTAGAATTTGACTAGGCAGAGTCACTTGATAGGTCAGCACTAGCTGCAAAGCTGGTTGCTGGATGATCTCTGCACTTACTTCGATAGAGATATTCTCAAGCGCTTCTATAGATACACCTAATTGCTGAGCGTCTTTCGCTATCGTCTCTGTGGCTATACAGAGGTTAAAAGATTGGTTCATTATGAGTACATCTCGACGGTAATAATAAAGAGGTAGTAGTGACAAGAGAAATCATACTAATTCAGGGCACTAATACTATATGTTAAGTATAACCGAGACTATCAGAAAAAATAAAAGCCGCGAGCAAGATGCGTCGCGGCTTTTGTATTTCATCATCGTTTAGCTATGATGTAAGTGAACATAAAACCCAGTCACTTAATGCCAGTCTATCATGACATATTACTGCGCGTGACGTGCTAGGTTAGACAGTTTTGGGTTGGCATTTGGGTTTTTACGTAGTAATAATGCCATACGACCAATAGAGTGAACCAAAGACGCATTAGCCGCTTTAGCAAGTTCAGCGCCAACGATGTCACGCTCTTCTTTCGTGCCAGCAGGCAATTTCACTTTGATAAGCTCATGATCTGTTAGCGCGCGATCGATTTCTTCAGTAATGGTTGGAGTAATACCCTTGTTGCCGATCATAACGATAGGCTTTAGCTCGTGACCGATGCCCTTTAGACGTTTGATGGTAGCGTTATCGAGTTGCATAGAATTCCTAAGTGTTGGTAAAAATAAAAATGGTATTGTCAAAAACAGTTATTGATCATTATAGATAATCTGTGACCATCTTGCATAAGATCAGCAGGATTTTGCACGATTTTACGTGACGAAAATGTTAAACTGAGTATTTGGTACATTATAAACGCTACTGCCTTATAAAACAGTTATTTAACCAATAGAATTTGGTCAGTTTGCAACCAACCATGAATAAAAAATTTGATTAACACCGTATTTAGAATAATCCGCAACGGATTAATATCAGTTTGTAAGTGATAGAGCAATTAAAGCAGTTAGATTTAGTAAAGCAATAGGAGCAGGTATTTTGGCCACGCGTATCGAAAACAAAAAACTATCAAAGAGCAGCAGTGCTTGGATGAAAGAGCATATTGACGATCATTATGTGCAAAAGGCTCAAAAAGATGGCTACCGTGCCCGTGCCGCTTATAAATTATTAGAGATTAATGAAAAAACCAATCTAATCAAAAAAGGTATGACGGTCGTAGATTTGGGTAGTGCGCCTGGTAGTTGGTCACAAGTCGCTGGTCGATTGGTAGGTGACGATGGTATCTTGATTGCCTCTGATATTTTGGCGATGGATACCTTGCCTGATGTGACCTTTATTCAGGGTGATTTTCGTGAAGCTGAAGTGTTTGATGCCATTATGGCAGAAGTGGGTGATAGACAAGTCGATGTCGTATTGTCTGACATGGCACCCAATACGGCTGGGAACAGTGCTATCGATCAGCCACGTATGATGTACTTATGTGAGTTGGCAGTAGACTTCGCGCTTGCAACCTTACCAGAAGGTGGCGCACTTATTATGAAAGTGTTTCAAGGCGAGGGTACACAAGAATTACGCAAGCAGATGCAGCAGGATTTTAGTAAGATTCGTAGTATAAAGCCAGGTGCGTCACGACCACGCTCAAAAGAGATGTTTTGGATAGCGATTAAATAGTTTTAACATCAATAGGTTGCTGCTCTTGTAAGCGTGAGGGTAAACCACCATAAAGTGTTATTATCGCGATATAAAAGCTACATCAATTGTTAGATGAATAATCGTGAAACCTGCTTGAATTATGCGGGTTAACACCACATATCATGGTATATTACCTTTGTTTTTAGCATACGTTTTAGGCAAAGTCGTCTGATAATAAGCGTTTTACAAGCTCAATGATCGTATATCTATGTTTATCTCATACTGATTATTTATAAAAACAATTTTTATGCTACCTATAAATCATATAAGTTTAATTTAGCAGCTTTTTATTATCGGGATATTCGTTAAAAATGAGCAATACGTTTATAGATGTCACGTGTTTAATAAACACACCAATAAGTAAGGGATGGGAATAACTAGTGAGCGACATGGTAAAAAATACCTTATTGTGGCTGGTGGTAATCGGCGTTTTGGTGCTGGTGTTTAGCGGCTTTGATCAATCCTCTGAGCCGGATAACCTTAACTACTCTGAGTTTGTGACCGCAGTGTCAGAAAACCAAGTAGCCAGTGTCGAGATCGACGGCGAACAGATCACCGGCGAAAAGAAAAATGGCTCATCTTTTGAGACCATTAGACCAGCTGTGTCAGATGACCAGCTCATGCCAATGCTACGTGAGAACCAAGTCGAAGTTCAAGGAACTGCACCAAAGCGCCAAAGCGTATTAATGCAATTACTGATAGCCAGCTTCCCAATTCTATTGATTATTGGTCTGTTCTTATTCTTTATGCGTAATATGCAAGGCGGCGCTGGCGGTAAAGGCGGCGGCCCAATGAGCTTTGGTAAGTCGAAAGCAAAAATGCTGACCGAAGATCAAATCAACGTTAACTTCGAAGATGTGGCGGGTTGTGAAGAAGCCAAAGAAGAAGTTGTTGAAGTGGTTGAGTTCTTACGTGATCCAGATAAATTTACCAAACTGGGTGCAACGATTCCTCGTGGTATCTTGATGGTAGGTCCTCCAGGTACAGGTAAAACTTTGCTAGCAAGAGCTATTGCTGGTGAAGCTAAAGTACCGTTCTTCTCAATTTCAGGTTCTGATTTTGTTGAGATGTTCGTTGGTGTTGGTGCATCTCGTGTCCGTGATATGTTCGAACAGGCAAAGAAAAGCGCTCCTTGTATTATCTTTATTGATGAGATTGATGCAGTCGGTCGTCATCGTGGTTCCGGTATGGGCGGCGGTAACGATGAGCGCGAGCAGACATTGAACCAACTATTGGTTGAGATGGATGGTTTTGAAGGCAATGAAGGCGTTATCGTCATTGCAGCAACTAACCGTGCTGATGTACTGGATAAAGCATTATTGCGTCCAGGTCGTTTTGACCGTCAGGTGCAAGTAGGTTTGCCGGATATCAAAGGCCGTGAGCAAATATTGAAAGTTCATTTGAAGAAACTGCCGAACACAATCAGTGTAGATGCCAGTTCTCTTGCTCGTGGTACGCCTGGATTTAGTGGCGCACAGCTTGCCAACCTTGTAAACGAAGCTGCATTATTTGCTGCGCGTCGTAACAAGACTAGCGTCGATATGAATGACTTCGAAGATGCAAAAGACAAGCTATATATGGGTCCTGAACGTAAATCAATGGTAATCCGCGAAGAAGAGCGCCGTGCAACTGCATATCACGAAGCGGGTCATGCGTTAGTAGCTGAGCTATTGCCAGGTACAGATCCGGTGCATAAAGTCACTATTATGCCGCGTGGTTTTGCCCTTGGTGTGACTTGGCAGTTGCCTGAGCATGATCAGACCAGTATGTATAAGTCGAAAATGCTGAGCGACATTGCTATTTTGTTCGGTGGTCGTATTGCTGAAGAAGTGTTTATCAATCAGATGTCGACGGGTGCTTCGAACGACTTTGAACGTGCTACCAAAATGGCACGTGCAATGGTCACAAAGTACGGTATGTCTGATGCACTTGGTATCATGGTGTACGAAGATGACGACAACTCGCAAGGATATTTCGGCGGTGGTGGGCGTACTATCTCTGAAGCCACGCAGCAGAAAGTCGATGAAGAAGTGCGTCGTATGCTAGAAGAGCAGTATGATATCGCTCGTGAGTTGATTGAAGCTAATCAGGATAAGATGCATGCAATGGTTGATGCGCTTATGAACTGGGAAACTATTGATCGTGATCAGCTGCAAGATATTTTAGCAGGTGAGGAACCACGTCCACCAAGAGTTTACCAGCATAACGAAGTAAACTTGTCGAAAAATGATGTTAAAACAACGGGTGCTACACCGCCACCACTACCAGCGATGTAAGTGTTAGCACATTCATGTTTTATAGAAAGCCCTTTATGATAAAGGGCTTTTTATTGTCATCATTTTATCAAGGATTTAGAACCCCATAAGATTTACTGGTATCATAAGCGTAGATAACAATAACTAAAGCTACATTATAAACTTTACTTGCGATGGATTATTCATGTCATTATTCCAACCTTTACCCAACTACCAAGTATCTAGCCGTGATAAAACCTTAGATTTATCACAGCCGCATGTCATGGGTATCCTGAACGTAACGCCAGATTCATTTTCGGACGGTGGGCAGTTTAACGCAGTAGATAAAGCCGTCGCTCATTGCCAGCAGATGATAAATAAAGGGGCTACTATTATTGATATCGGTGGTGAATCTACTCGTCCAAATGCGCAAAATGTGGCGACTGATGATGAGATACAACGAGTTGTGCCAGTGATTCGAGCCATTCGTCAGCACTGTGGCGACAGTATTTGGTTATCGATTGATACTAGTAGCCCTGAAGTCA
Organism: Psychrobacter sp. APC 3279; assembly: GCF_030407795.1. Taxonomy (NCBI): domain Bacteria; kingdom Pseudomonadati; phylum Pseudomonadota; class Gammaproteobacteria; order Moraxellales; family Moraxellaceae; genus Psychrobacter; species Psychrobacter sp. APC 3279. The sequence goes on from NZ_JASDCR010000011.1 coordinate 57,002, forward strand.
TGCAGGCAGCATTTAATGAAGGTGCTGACATTTGGAACGATGTACGAGCACTGAAACGTACGGGTGCGGCAGAGCTGGCGGCTAAACTTGATATACCTGTTATGCTAATGCATATGCGCGGTGAGCCAACGACAATGAATAATCTGGCACAGTATGACGATGTGATCGATGAAGTGCGTACAGAGCTGCTCGACCGTATTAATGAAGTAGTGAGCATCGGCGTCAAACAAAGCAATATCATTATCGACCCAGGTTTTGGTTTTGCCAAAAACTATGAGCATCACTGCGCATTATTAAGCCAGCTGAGTAGCTTGAAAACATTAGGGCTGCCGATAATGTTTGGCATTTCTCGCAAGCGTTTTTTAGCAGAAATATTGACCAAAAGTGGGGTGCAATTCGTAAGTACGACGCAAGCGGTAGAGCGTGATTCGGCAGGAACCGCAGCTGGGCTATTGGCCTTACAGCAAGGCGCAAGTATCATTCGTACGCATAATGTAGCGATGATGCAGCAAGCAGTGGCCTTATGGAGTCAACTGTCAGCATATCGTTGTTAAACTCATTCTACATGTTCGAATGCATAGTGAGATTTCAAGACTATAAATATTCTATACGCTATGCCTGATATTTTTTTCTAAACTATCTAAACCCACAAGACTATCCAATTTAATAAGAGTAAATTTATGACTAGTACCACTCAGCCAGAACCAACTAATGAACAGCGCCGTATCATTTATCAAGCTCGCCGCGGATTAAAAGAATTGGATTTTTATATTGATCCTTACGTCAAGGAGCTGTATCTGACAGCAGATGCTACTGAACAAGCAACCTTTGCAGAAATGCTCACTCATGAAGACCCAGACTTGCTAGACTATTTTACCAATCAAAATCGTCCAGAAGAGGACGATATCTGGGCGTTGGTCAATAAGATAAAAACATGGCGCCATACCAAAGACTTGGTTTAGGTCTTAAGGAATGGGTCGGCACAATACCTAACGTTTCCCATGGTACGCTTATATGATGCCAGTAACCTCGCTACGTATTGATACAGTTATCACGCCTACCAGTTATTTACGCGCGCTGCTATATGTAGCTTTGACTGGCGTTATGATGATATTGGCATGGTTTGCATCTTTGGCTTTGTGGCAGTATTTACTGATCTTAATAGTCTCGGCAGCAGTTGCAAGTTATCTGATTATATCGAGACCAATCCTGTTACATATTAGTCAGCCATCGCTCAGTCAGCGTATTGATAAAGAATGGCAATTACTGATACGAACGGGCCGCGGCGATGAATTATGGCAAGCAGAGTTAGTTGATATAAATCGCTATCAGTGGGCGATGAGTGTCGAATTCAATATCGTTGAGCCTTATCAAAGAACGTTTTCGACGACTATATTTCGCGATCAAGTAAATTCTGATCAATGGCGACAATTAAATATTTTAGCCAATATCAGTAAGGGTAATGCTAGTTAACTGAGTATTTATGGAGCTTAGTTTTTTCCTTTTACGATGAAAAATCCCTACACGTCATAACAAAATAGCTATCTCAAAGGACAAAGAGGTTTGTTATATTAAAATCTGTTATATTAAAAATAGAAAATAAAACTCGTAATTCTGCTGTACTGTTAGTAAAGAATATGTAGGCAGATATGAGGTTTGATAAGTTTTAGCAGTATTTTTGTAGTAAACAATACGATAAAAAGAGGAATAGATAATGAGCTTATTAGGGAATTTAGTGAGCCAAGTGGCACGTAGTGCAATGAATCCAGACGACGCTCAGCGTAATCCAGTTAACCAACGTACTGAAACACGGCAGACTGGTGGACTAGGTGATATCTTAGGTAGTGTGTTGGGCGGTGGCAGTCAGGTAGGTGGTTATAGCCCTCAACAAAATAGTCGTCAAGCAGATAATGGTTTTGGCTTAGATGACATTATTGGTGGTCTCACGGGCGGTAGTCAGCGCGGTGGTATGAGTTCAGGTGCTGGCGGACTAGGTGATATTTTAGGTAGTGTATTAGGTGGTCAGCGTACTAGTAGTGGGTTTGGTGGTAAAGGTATGCTCGTTGCTGCATTGATGCCTATGGTACTTAGCTGGATCAAACGTAATGGTGGTTTGAGTGGAGCATTGTCGAAAATCACTGGTATGGGCTATGAAGGTCAAGCACGCTCTTGGATGAGTAATAACGAAGCAAACGATAATTTAAATCCAGACGAAATTAACCGTTTATTTGACGAAAACGAAATTCAGCAAGTAGCCGCTCATACTGGTGCTAATGAAACTGAGGTAAGGCAGGGACTCGCTGAGCTGTTGCCTGAAGTAATGAATCAGCTAACGCCTAATGGTAATCTAGATAATGAGTCTGAAGCCAATGAAGAGATAGATCAAATCATTAGCCAGCTATCTAGCCGTCTTGGTAATTTTAAATAATTTGACAGCTTTGAGTTTGAAAATTTCTAACTGAATTCTTAAAAGTCATGTAGATTAAAATAATTGATAGTATTGATCAAAGAGCACGTTATATAACGTGCTCTTTTTTACGTCTATCACAAGAGCATGACTGTCGGTAAATAACGTTTGGCAGGGACAGCGACAGCGATAGTAAGCCCTTAAAATCGTTCGTCTAGCGACTCTGTAGTATGGTTAAGTGCGGCAAAGCAGATATCTGTGTTGAACCCTCTATACTGCAAAAATCGTAGCTGCTTAGCTTTTACTTTTTGCTCAACTGGTATGTCATTACCGTATTTTTTGGTACGTGCTATCACCGCCAGTTTCAGCCAATCTACACCATCGACTAGATTGTCTGCATCATCATCTACAAACTCACTAAATTCATCAGACTCAGTATTTGCCATATCGATTAGCTCATCGATGTTACCTGGCATAGCAATCTTCTTGCGATAGAATTCTTGTTTGATCCGACCACGTCCGCGGCCTTTACGGATATTCTCACGTATCAGCATTAGGGTAGTGCGGTAGTCACTTTGATAACCTTTTTCTTCAAACTCATCGAGCAAGGCCTCAACTTTCTCTGGGTCTTGCTCTTTGTCGATCAGCTTTTGCTTTAGCTCAGCCTTACCGTATTCGCGGCGTGATAAATAATAAAATGCGAGCCAACGCAATCGACTTTCTGCTTTAATCGCATCGATTTCTGCTTGTTTTTGTTCAGGGGTTCGTAAGTAGGCTTTGAGCGCGGCTGGTATATTATCGTTTTGGCTGTCTGTTTCGTTATCATCAATAGCAAAAAGCTCAGCTTCATGTTCTGAGTTTTTGGATGGCGGCTCAGTGCTACGACCATTATCTGTTGCTAAGCTATTGTCAATTTCGTCATTATGAATGTCGAGTTTGACTTCTGCTAGCATCTCTTTGATGGTTTGCGCTTCAGGTGGCTGATATGTAGGGGTATCACTAGGCTCAGCGGTAAAATTGGCCGCTGGATGAAAACGCTTTTTACGTTTTTTAGATTTAGAAGTTTTCTTTAACTTAGGAGATGAGTCTTCAAAGAACGCTGTATCAATAGTAGCGTCATTCGTGACTAAATCATCTTTACTTGAACGGATAGTCCGTTTACTAGACTTCTCTCTTTTTTTAGATTTTTTCGTATGAGAGTTCTTGGACAGTTTTTTTTGTTTGCTATCAACAGAGCTAGCTGAGTCGGCACCCGACTCAGCTAGGATTTCAGCTAAGGTTTTAATTTTCATAATGAATCATAGTTACTGACAACGGTTAATCATTAAACCATTATTGTACAGGTTCAGAAGCCTGTTCTGCTTCTTCAGTTTCGTCGGCTTTGCTATTTTTCTTCGTACCAAGCTTTTCGTCACGAATCTTATCTTCGATTTCTTGAGCAATGGCAGGGTTCTCTTTTAAGAAAAGCACAGAGTTGGCTTTACCTTGACCGATTTTTTCGTCGCCATAGCTGTACCAAGATCCTGCTTTACCAACGGCTCCAATCTCAACACCCAAATCAATAACTTCAGCTAGATGATTAGTACCTTCACCGTAAGTAATTTCGAACTCAGCTTGGCGGAAAGGTGGTGCCATTTTGTTTTTGATGACTTTGACACGGGTCTGGTTGCCGATGATTTCATCACCATTCTTGACTGCACCAATACGGCGAATATCCATACGTACAGAGGCATAGAATTTCAGCGCGTTGCCACCAGTCGTAGTCTCAGGGCTACCGAACATAACACCGATTTTCATACGGATTTGGTTAATAAAGACCACCATACAGTTAGAGCGTTTGGCGTTACCAGTGATTTTACGTAGGGCTTGGCTCATCAGACGCGCTTGCAGACCCATGTGTGAGTCGCCCATTTCGCCTTCAATCTCGGCACGTGGCGTCAAGGCGGCTACTGAGTCAATCACGATCATATCGATTGCGCCTGAGCGTACCAACATGTCAGTAATTTCAAGTGCTTGCTCGCCATTGTCAGGCTGCGAGAGCAATAAATCATCAGTGTTTACCCCAAGTTTGCGGGCATAGACAGGGTCAAGCGCATGCTCGGCATCGATAAAGGCACAAGTGCCGCCTTGCTTTTGGCACTCTGCAATAGCTTGCAGGGTCATGGTAGTTTTACCTGAGCTTTCTGGACCGTAAATTTCAACGATACGGCCTTTTGGTAGACCACCAATGCCAAGCGCAATGTCTAATCCTAGAGAGCCTGTAGAGACCACATCGGCGTCAAGAATGGCCGAGTCATCGCCTAGATGCATGATGGTGTTTTTACCAAATTGCTTTTCGATTTGACCTAATGCCGCTTTGAGGGCTTTGGCTTTATTGTCGTCCATATTGGATTCCTTGTTTTCGGTAGTTAAGTTGATGCTATAAATAAAATATTGGTACGTTTAAAACCTTTAGCAAACGCATACTGACTGTTATGAAGTCGGCAATTATTGTTTGAATGCTTTATCGAAAAATAGGTTGTCACGTGACTGGTATAGGTAGTAGTATCGAATGTATCGTTCTACTATACAGTAAAATTAAATAGTGAGAGAAGTAAAAATAATTCCGTAACACACTGTTGTTATCGTTGTTTTTAAGTCTGACTTGGCATGCTGATTACTCGACTCAACTTTTTAACACTGTTGATTTGATAAGGTAATTATAACAAAAGCAAAGCACGATAATGAGCGTTGAGGGAGGTTAAACGACACTATCTGTCGTATGGTATGAGGCTGAAAACTTATAGAAATAATACGATAGGTCGCTGTGGTTTTGAACCTGATAATGACTATGCTTGTCAATAGATTTAGGAGTTGTCCACAACAAATAAAAGTCTTATCTTCGCTGATTGTGAAACATTATGAATAATTAAATTATTTTAAAAATTATTTAAAATAATTTTTTATGTGTACGAATTTTATATAAAGTATTGATTTTAAAGGTTTTATAAATTGTACAAAAAATGAACGATTTTACCTTATCCTTTAAGTTGCTTAGCTATAAAGTTGTCAAGTAGTGACTTATGCACAGGGTTATCCACAGCTTATGGGGAGAACTCTGTAAAGCCTTATAATACATAAGTTTACGTAGATTGTTAGTATTAGGAATGGATTCTATATTTCGTTTCTAATCACTTTAGAGAGGCAATTCTGTCTATAAACAACGCTATGAGCGCTATGTTTCACAAATTATAAATTTATCTTTTTTTATGCATAATCATACTATAGGTATTAAAAGTCAGGAGTATGACTCAGGACATACACCTAAAATGTCAGCAGACATAGTTATGCATAGGATGTCTAGTATTTTTAGAGATATTTTCTATAGCCTATAGAAGGCCACAAAAAAGCGGCTACATCAGATAGCCGCTTTGTCAAAACACTTAAAAATAGAGCTGTATCAATCAGTCTTTGATATAGATCAAATCCCACACACCATGCCCACGGTCGAGGCCACGACGTTCAAACTTAGTCATTGGACGAAAGTCAGGACGCTCAGTGAAATTACCTGTACCTGCTTTGTTGGTCAATCCAGCGAAACCATCCAATACTTCAACCATCCAAAATGCATAATGCTCCCAGTCAGTTGCTGTATGGAACCAGCCGCCTTGTTTTAAGCTGCGCGTAACGATGGTCATACGTTCAGGACTGACAAAACGACGCTTATAGTGACGCTTCTTTTGCCATGGATCAGGGAAGTATAGCTGAATACGGTCGATATGGTTTTCTGGTAGCTGCTTGAGCAATTGAATGGCATCACCGTTGATGATTTTTACGTTGCTCAAATCTTGGGTGCCAGCCATATAAGCGCATTTACCAATACCAGGCTCATGCACTTCTACACCGACAAAATTACGAGTAGGGTCAGCGGCCGCCATTTCAATAAACGAATCACCCAAGCCAAAACCAATCTCTACCGTAAGCGGTGCATCTGCGCCGTTAGGGCTATCAGCAAATAACGTACGTAGGTTGTCAATACCGGTAAGATCGCCATCCCCAAAACTGTTATTGACCAAATACTCAGAAAATTCTGGAGCAGTTAGTGCAAGCTCAGCATTTTTGTTCATGTGCGTACGGCGCTTCATAAACGTATTGACGATGCGGATATGCTTGTCAGAGGTCGGTTCTATCTCTTGGCTAGTGCTGTTATCGTTATTGATAGGCTCGCTTGTGCTATTAAGGGTTTGCTCATCAGTAGTATCGGTACTATTGACGTTGTCATTGATATCAGAATGTTGACTCATAGGATTCGTAAGGCTTAATTAGGTGGGTGATGTTTGCTTATTATAAGTCAAATCCATACAACTGTGAACGGACAATCCTATTTTCGCGTATTTGCTGGTCAGTGCTGGGGTTTCTCTATGTTACACACGGGTTTTAGCGTTATCATATAATGGTATCTTTTAAATGCTTTTTCTAAGAGTCAGCAAGTAGAGCGTGTTGCCATGTTATTTATCGAGACAGATTCACCGCCACCATTTTATCAAGAATCGTTAACACCTGCTAAACGTAAGCAGTTAGACAAATGGTTCATCGGTAATCGTAGCCAGCGTTATTATCTCAAACGCTTTGAGCAGTTTGATCAGCAAGGTTATCTGTCACCAAAATGGCATTGGGCTGCATTTTTTATCACTTTCCCTTGGCTGCTATATCGCAAGCGCTATATGGATGCGATTGTCTATAGTGTCGCAGGGTGGTCTTTTATCCAGCTTAATGTGGCACTAGTGCTAGTCGCTTTTGAGTTTGTAGCGATGTCCTATGTCCCAGATGCTTATCAGATGGCAACACGTATCGGTATTGCCGCTGTTATTTGGCTATTTTGGTCGTTTATGGTGGCACGTTGGACAGATGCGTATTACTACCGAATGGCAAGGCGTGAGATCGCTGATGCGATAAATGACTATCCGCGAGATGAGGCAGCACAGAAGGCACATCTGCAAAGAGAAGGCGGTGTTAGCTTATTTGGACTGGCATTAGGATTTGGTTTTTTTGCGTTTTCGCTATTGGTAATTAAGGTGCAGTTTTTACCGATTATTGCTAAGCCAAAAGCAAATGAAGTTTTGTTTGATGCTTATGATATTGCAAAGAATGCCCAAAATCGAGTGGCGTTGATTTATCAGCAGACAGGGCAGTGTCCAGTAAACCTGCCCCTGAGTACCGAACAGCAGCAAATACGCATGCATGTCGATACTCAGGCCGCTGGCGTAACAGAAACCGACTGTGCGGTAGTAGCAACGATTCAGAACGTGACGTTTCCGATACGCTATTTAAACGAGCAGACGCTGGTCTTTTATCATATACCAGACAGTGATAATTGGGATTGCACCAGCTCACTGAATAAAAAACAAGCCCCTAAAAACTGTATAGCTGATTAGGGGCTGTATTTCACGAGTGCTTGTAGGTGTTGCTAGCGCTGAGAGCTAATGCTTAGAGTCCGTTGCAGTATCATCCTTTTCTTCAACTGGTGTTGCTTGGCTCTTTAACGCCTCATAAAAATCGGTTAAATCCATTTTTCGTGCTTTACCAATATCTTCATCGAACAAGCTTTCAAGCTCAGCCATTGCTGATTGTGCGGACTCAATCATGCTAGCTTCATCATCGTAGATAGCTTGTTGGCGTTCTATTAAATCATCATCATAGTCACGGAATGTTTTTACTGTTTCTCGCGCTTTTTCTGGAGAAATACCTAATAATTGTAATGATTCGCGTGACATGTCCAAAGACGATAAATAAGTCTCACGCCAAATGTGCCGCACGCCAACCTCACGCAAGCGATAATAGTGCTGACGATCGCGTGCTCTTGCCAATACAATCAGTTCAGGATAATTCTTACGAAGATACTGAGCGGTAGTGATAGAGCGTTCTAAGTCATCGATGGCAAGAATAAATACCCGCGCTTTTTGAATACCTGCCGCTCGTAGAATTTCAGGGTTTTTTGGGTCGCCATAATAGACTTGGTTACCGAATTTTCTTACAAAATCTACTCGGTTTGCAGAGCGTTCAATGGCGGTAAATTCGATATTATGCATGCGTAGTACACGGCCAATAATCTGACCGACACGGCCAAAGCCCGCAATAATGACCTGATGCTCATGATCGGGAATGGTATCGTATTCGCGGCTCGGTTTACTCTTGGCAAATAACGGTTCGCCCACTTTTTCTAACAACAAGAATGCCAGAGGTGTCAGCGCCATCGAGATGGTAACGACTAGGTTAAGAGTATTGGCAAGCTCGGGACGTAAGACGTTTTGAGCAGTGGCCACACTGAATAGGACAAAGGCAAACTCACCACCTTGAGCTAGGGTCACGCCCAATCGGATACTGGTCGGCCAGCGATTGCCCGATACCTTTGCAATACCTGCAATCACTGCAAACTTGATAAACATCAAGGCGAGGGCGCAGCCAATAATAAAGATGGGTTCTGCCAGAATGAGTTTGACGTCGGTAAGCATACCGACCGACATAAAGAATAGACCTAGTAGCAACCCTTTAAAAGGTTCGATACTGGCCTCTAGTTCATGACGATACTCAGAATCTGCTAACAACACACCTGTCAAAAATGCACCCAACGCCATTGATAGACCGATTTGGCCCATCAAGATAGACACGCCCATCACGATAAATAGCGCGACTGCTGTCAGTAGTTCTGATGCACCACTAGAAGCCACAAATTTAAAGAAGGGTCGAACCACATAACGGCTGGCAAAAATCAGACCTGCAAAGACAGCAAATACTTTACCAAAATAAATCAAATCGTAGCTTTGTTCACGTACCCCTGATAAAAAGGGAATGACTGCTAGCAATGGAATGACCGCAATATCTTGGAATAGTAAGATAGTGAAGGCTTCTCGACCATGTGTGCTCGAAAGCTGCTGTTTTTCAGTCAGTATCTGTAGTACAAACGCGGTAGAAGATAGGGCTAAACCAAAACCAACAATAAAGGCAGTATCTAGTTGTAAGGAGAAAAACTGATGTAATAGCCACATCAGTAGCGTACCAGTCAAACCGACCTGCAAACCGCCCAATACAAATATAGAGCGGCGCAATGCCCAGAGCCGCGAAGGCTGGAGCTCAAGCCCGATAATAAACAGCAGCATGACCACGCCAAACTCTGAAAAGTGCAATAGACTTTCAGCATCGCCTGCCACATCCAAGCCACTTGGGCCCAATATGAGTCCAGTGATGAGGTAGCCTAAAACCGTTGCAATGCCGAAGCGTTTACCGAGAGGGACAAAGAGCAATGCTGCTCCCAAAAAAATAGTGGCTTGCAACATGAGATTTGGTGAGCCGGCGGCGGCAGCAAACATCTGGGCTCCTTAAAAATTTGAATAAAATATACGATATAAAATGAACGTGACTAAAATCAGTATGGCTAAAACGATAACGCGCTAGTATCTATTATTTTTTGCGATAAATTTTCCACACACCATTGTCTGCAAGCGGATTATTATAAGCATCGTTGCGGCGTTTACGCGGTGTCTGGCGACTATCTACAATCTTAAAGTCAGGCAGGGCATGTACAATAAGACCCGTACGATAAAAGCGTACTCGCTCAGGCTCTAGCATTTCGCCCTTATTATCGCGACAAAAAACATAGGCACGCAGATCTATAAATTCACGATGCGCTACCAGTCGCGCTTCCTCGTCGTTATCTAGCACCGCTGTCATGCGCTCGATTTCATCATCCGTATATTGACCACACTTATCGGTCAAGGCGCCTACTGATCCAAAGCTTTTAGATTCTTTAGCGCGTGTCTTAGTTAAATGTAGACGCTGAACGTGATAGATGAATTGTGGTATTTCAAGGCTGGCAGGGAGCGGCAGATAGTCAGGTGGCATATTGGCCGCTGGATAAAAATCCTTTGCACGCTCAAGCAGATTTTGCCAACGTTGCTGATAGGTTTGGACCTCGGCTAAGTTGCCTTCATAGATAGGCATATCACGAATCTGGCGCAAAATATCAGGTGGAAACTGTTCATTACGAAAGTTTGCAATGTCTTCTTGCAGCGTTGACAACAAAACTTTGGCGTGTTTTTTGCCATCTTTTGATGCAGGATCATCGATATAGTCTGGGGCGACAAAGGGTGCTGAGCGTCTAGACATAGTGTTATATCATCAATAGATAGAGTGAAAATACCAAAAAGTATGATTATAAAAATTAACTGGGGTGCTAAACAAAACTTTATAATAGTTATTATAACCACATAAGCCAATTTGGACTTAAGTTTTTTGAATGGAATAAAGCAAAAGTTTGTTGCAAATCACGACTGTCTTAATGTGATCTAGATTCTAATTCTATGTAACTTTTAGTATGAACCAGTATCAGATACCTATACTTGTATTTTCTAGGTCGTGTTTCAAGTTACTGACTTCTTTATTCAATCACTTAGCTGAAAATGTATCGTTAATGGTTATGACCAATATGACTGTTACCAGCAGGTACTTGTCCCGAAATATCACAGACCAGTGCATCGCTATGTGAGATATTCTGCGGATGAGATGAGCTTTCGACCTGAATAGTAGCATGGTGAATACCAAGCTCTAGCAGTCTTTGTTCTAGACTGGCAATTAGAATATTTGATTCATGGATACTCATTTCACCATTGACCACCACGTGACAAGATAGTGCATTGAGACCGCTAGTAATACTCCAAACATGAAGGTCATGTACTTTTTGTACTTGAGAGTCTTCGAGTAATTTTTGCTCTACATCGACGAGCGATATATTGGCAGGCGTTCCTTCCATCAATATATGCACAGAATCACGTACAACGCGGTAGCCACTGATTAAAATAAGCACAGCAACGATTACTGATGCCACTGCATCTGCCCATACCCAACCAAAACCCATCATAAGTAGTGCAGCGATAATCGCAGCTACTGACCCTAACAAATCGCTCAATACGTGCAAATAGGCGCTTTGCATATTAAGGTTAACGGGTTCTGCATTATTAGGTTTCTGCTCTGCGACCTTGGCATCATCCGTACCATGATTATGGCTGTGTGGCTCGCCACCTTGACTACCTCGATGCATTAGCCAAGCGACCAAAATATTGATCAGCATACCGATAGTCGCCACGATAAGCATGCCTTGGGTCGCAATTTCTGGCGGTGAGTTAAAGCGTTTAATCGCTTCATAAAAAATCATCAAAGCGATTATCACAAGGGTAGCGCCATTTACCGTAGCAACTAATATCTCAAAACGCTTGTAACCGAAAGTTTTCTGATGGGTAGCTGCTTTCTCGCCAATTTTAAATGCGACTAAAGTGGCACCAAGCGCTATCGCATCGCTTAACATATGCCCTGCATCAGATAGCAGAGCCAAACTACCAGTGAGCCAGCCACCAATGGCTTCGATAAACATGTAACCAGTAATGATAATAAAGCTGAACAGCAAGGTGCGCTGATAGCCTTTGGTATCTCTTGCTGTGGTTGTTTGCTCTAGATGCTCATCATGATCATGATGGCCTTGGTTTTCTTGAGTGTAGTTATTTTCTTCATCTTCGCGAACGTACTTAGGCACATCCGTACTATCATGCTGTTGGCTATGATTGTGCTCGTCAGAGTTTGGATTATTTGGATTCATAATAATACTCAAATTCGCTGATAATTGCGTTCGATAGATGGATGATGCTTACTGATAAGTGATGTTTGCTATAGGTAGGCGTAGAGCCTCTATCGCATACCATTTGATAGTTATAAATTTAACATAGCCAAGCATGAGAAGCTGTAACGACGAAGTAAACATGATGAGAAGAGGAGCAGAAAGATATGCATCCATTTGTTGAGAACTGAGTAAGAACTACCAACCGACAGGATCAATATCCAAAGTGAGCTTAAGGTATTTAGCGCTTGGCAAGGCAAGCACTGGCTGCCACCACTGTCCCAACACATGGTGCAGTTGACGACGGTCTTTAGCCAATAGTAAAAGCTGTGCATGGTAGCGACTGTTCTTTTTACTCATGGGCGCATCAATAGGACCGAGAACAGCGAGGTTATGAGCATTCGGCAAATGCGCAATAGCATCTTTGAGCGCTTGAGTAGTAGCTGCCAATGTTTTGCCTTCACAGCGTATCAGTGCAGCGTGTCGATGAGGAGGTAAGCCCATCATTTGACGTTCTTGCAGTAGCTCGCGTGCAAATGACAAGTAACCGTCTTTGACCAGTTTTAATAGTAACTCGTTATCAGGTTGCAACGTTTGAATCAATACGCGGCCAGCTTTGTCACCTCGACCAGCACGGCCAGCCACCTGAATCATGAGCTGTGCGGTATGCTCTGGTGAGCGAAAATCTGCGGATAGAAATCCGCGATCGGCATTGGGTAAGCAAACCAGCGTGACATTGGGGAAGTGATGACCTTTGGCAACCATCTGTGTACCGACCAATATGGCTGGGTTGCCTTTATTGATTTGCTCGTAAATGTTTTCCCAGCTGTCTTTGCGTCTTGTGGTATCACGGTCTATTTGAATAATCGGATAGAGCTCTTTGCTGGTTTGGGGGTTGGCAAAGATTGCGTGTAGATTTTCACTGAGCCTTGTTGTTCCCATGCCTTTTGCATCTAGGTTTTGACTGCCACAATCAGGGCATACGGTAGGGATATAGGCTTGCCAATCGCAATGATGGCATTTTAAGTAAGAGTTGCTTGAATAACTGTTTCGTTGGGATTGGCTATTATAGTGAACGGTCAGGTGAGCGTCACAGCGTGGACAATCTGCTTGCCAGCCACAAGCCTCGCATAATAGAACAGGCGCATAGCCACGACGATTCAAAAATATTAGTACTTGATCACCAGCTTCTAGCGTTTGCCGTATCGCCCCGATCATGGCATCCGTCAGTCCTGTATCATAGCGTGCACCGTCATCTTGTGCTTGTTGATGAGTACTTTGCAAGCGAGCATCGATCAGCTGCATGGTTGCAGGCTTGGCATTACCTGGACGAGTAAGCAGTTGGTATTCTGATAGTTTGCCATCATCGATCAATTTTAAATGCTCAAGAGAAGGCGTGGCAGTACCGAGTATGACTGGAATTTTGTACTGCAAACCTCGATAGAGAGCGACATCAGCAGCATGATAACGTAACGTGTCTTGTTGCTTATACGAGCCATCATGCGCCTCATCAACGACAATCAGGCCTAAGTCTGCGAAAGGATATAGCACAGCTGAACGTGTACCGATCACGATTTGTGCATGACCCGTGCGGCAGTCTTGCCAACCTTGTAAGCGATGAGTATTGGTCATGCCAGAGTGCAATAGCACAATGTGGGCTGCGAACCGACTGGCAAATCTTGCCCGCGTTTGCGGTGTGAGGCCAATCTCTGGTACCAAAATAAGAACCTGTTTACCAGCCTCTAGTACAGCTTGCATCGCTTGCAGATAAACTTCGGTTTTACCACTACCAGTAATACCGTTGAGCAGAAAACCAGTATAAGTATCGGACTTATGGGCAGCGATAATAGCGTCAACCGCAAGTTTCTGCTCATCATTGAGATCAAGTGGCATTTTTGCCAGTTTGACTGGAGTAGGTGCTTGTTTTGGCTGAATATAGCGCTCAACTAATCCTTTATCTTCTAGCGTCTTTAAAAATGCTCGTTGCATCCCTTCTAGTAGCAATACATCTTCGCTTGCACCGTGCTGACCATGTAGCTTTAGCATATCGAACTGCTGCTTTTGTTTTTTGGCATTGGCTCGAAAATCATCATCAGTGATATGAGGCAAAATTCGCCAATGGGTAATCAGCAAGTCTAATGGTTTGCCTTGACGGACAAGGCTTGGCAGGATAACTGCTAACACGTCGCCAAGCGGATAGTGGTAATAGCGGGCTAACCAATAGGCAAGCTTGAGCATGCCAGCGTCCAAAATAGGCTCAACATCTAGACATTTATTGATAGGTTTAATTTTATTAACAGGTACGCTGCTATCGTCTTGTGAAATATGAGCAATCACAATGCCAATCAGAGTCTGACGACCAAACGGAACCTCAACACGGCTGCCAATTTGCGGTATCGCACTGTCTGGCAACGCAAGCATATCAGCTGGTAAGCTATAGTCAAACACCCGATAAAGGGGAACGGGCAGAGCAACTTGTACCAACATAAACGGCTTCGCAGTCTTATTAGGTGAATATGAGATCAGAATAATAGAACGGAGACCAATAAGCTTAGCATGATGCTAAGCTTATGGTGATATGACTTATAGGCTGTTGCTAAAATTAGCACTTAATAATGAGCGCTTAATACTAAGCATTCAATATTGTCTTATTCGATATAAAGAATAGACTCAATTTCTACCACGCCACCTTTAGGTAGAGCAGCTACTTGGACGGCAGCACGGGCAGGATATGGCTCGCTTAGATTGGCGACAAACACTTCATTCAAGACAGCAAAATCACTCAAGTCAGTCAAAGATACATTGAATTTGACTACGTCATTTAGACTACCACCAGCGGCTTCACAGATAGCTTTGATGTTTTCAAATACTTGCTCAGCCTGTGCTTTAAAACCTTCTCTTAGCTCCATCGTGTCAGGATCGAAACCAAGCTGACCTGAGATATAGACAGTATTGCCGACTTTTACAGCTTGAGAGTAGGTGCCGACTGCTGCAGGTGCTTTATCAGTTTGGATGGTTTGACGAGTCATGGGGTATCCCTTTTATATTTTATGTGAGTGATTCATTGCTACTAGAATAGCAGTTCTATTTTAGCTATTTGCATCACGACTATATCGGTGATGCAAATCAGCTTATTATAATTGATATAACCGTATAATGTTAGGGAAACCTAGCAGCGAGCGTAGTTCACGAATACCCTGTGCTAAGTGGTTGCGACTACGTACCACGATATGAATGATGGTATCAGTATTGCGAACATCAACGGTTTCAACACCCATATTGAGCTGGCGTAAGTGATAGATAACTTCACTGATTTGCTCGTCACTAAGCGCAATAGAGAGCTTTAAGTAAGCAGGAAAACGAATCTTGCCGCTGTTTTTTAGATCGTGCTCACCGATATCACCTTGTTTGACCGCATTGTCATTGCGCCAACGTAATTGAATGACCTGATAAGGATTGTCCTTACGGATATCGTCCAGTGAGAAACACTTATGACGATGAACGACCAAACCATGACGTGATAAATGCCCTACGATAGGGTCGCCATATATCGGGTGACAGCAATTGGCAAAATCAAGCTCGACGCCAGCAGCATTTGCAATCAGCTGTTGCGGTTGAGTCATGTCATCGCTATGTACTTTTGCCTGTAGGTCGCTTAGCTCGTCGCTAAACAAACGTGTGACGACTAGCTGAGGAAGTAGCGTACCTGAGCTTATTTGTTCAAATAACGCATCTTTTTCTGTCAGACCGCGCCATTCAGTCAGGTCTTTCCAATCAGCGTCTGTTAAGTCATCAAAACTTTTCTGATGTGTTCGGAGTGCACGATCTAATGCTTGTCTGCCATGGTGTTGTTTGTCAGCGACCGACAAATCTTTGAACCAACGTAAAATCTCTTCACGGGCTTTGTTGGTCACTACAAATCCTAACCACTCAGCTTTTGGTTCTGAGTGGCTATTCACTTCTATCTCAACGGACTGTCCGTTTTTTACTACGGTGCCGAGCTTTGCAGCTTTACCATCTATATTTGCACCAACGGCAACGTTACCAATCATAGGCCCGACTGCGTAGGCAAAATCTAGCGCCGTTGCCCCTTGCGGAAGCTCGTAAGCACGTCCTTGAGGACTGTAACAAATGATTTTACTAGAATGCAGGTAATCCATCAGCTCATTAATAGTAGAGACTGCCGCTGAGAAATCAGGACTATTTTCATTCAGATTGTCTTCATCAACCAAATCTTTCATGTTGCGCAATGATGCTTGGATGACCGATTGACTCACATCAGATGCATGCTCTGCCCCGATGACACCAAGTCTTGCAGCGCTCTGCATTTGCTTGGTCAATATAGTGACTTTTACCACGTCATTGTCACGCTCATAAATGAGGGTGAGGGACTGGTTACCACCTGGCAGCGGACGACGAATATTATCCGCAATATGGGTATCATCAATCTGATATTTTTTGATTAAGTAATAGGCGAGCTTGTCGCAGGCTTCGATATTATCGAGGACGATTTCAAACGCATAATGACGCAGTAGCGCATTAATCTCACCGCGATTGCGAAAAAACTGACGGTATATCACCACGCGATTGTCTAAGACTTTGACCAGACCATTGAGATCCAAGTTGTTTAGCACGATACTCAAATAACGATGAATGGACTCTCTTTGAAAGTTACGTCCAAGCCCATGCTGTAGCAGTTTATCAGACAGCTTGTTGTACATATCGGAGTCTAAATTGCGATAACACAATACTTCGATATAGTCAGCAATATCATTCAGACCCATTAATCGGGCAAATGGCACATAAAAATCTAAGGTTTCTTGAGCTGTAGTGCGCTGCTTCTCAGGACGTACCGCATCGAGCGTAGACATATTATGTAGACGGTCAGCAAGCTTGATAATGAGTACACGCGGGTCAGCGAGGGTAGCGGTCAGAATTTTATGAAAGGTCGCAGCTTTATTTTGCTGCTTGTTATGTGAAGATGACTTTAGTTTGGTCACACCATCGACCAGTCTTGATACAATTTCACCATAACGCTGCTTGATTTGCTCATCACTAACTTCGGTGTCTTCGACCGTATCATGCAGGATTGCTGCAATGATGGTATCTCGATCTAAGCGAAAGCCCGCTAGTATCTCAGCGACAGCGATTGGATGCGTGATATAAGGTTCCCCTGATTTGCGCTTATCTTTAATGTGCGCAATATCTCCGAACTCACAAGCATCAACAATATCACGGCGCTCAGCAGCAGTGAGATAACCTACCGAACGTAGTAAATTATATTGAGCATCATCGACGAGGTGATGACTGAGTTTGGGTAGGGTTTGACTCATAAAATGATGATCCTATTTTCCATGACCTACTTGTTGGGCCACTTACCGAAGCAAATGGAGGCTAAATAATGACCTACCATACAAAACTTAAGGATGAGTACGCCATTCTCTAATTAATCGCAAATCGCTTTCAATGTCAACTGATAAGCGTGTGGGCGATGAAAAAATTTCACTCAGTGGTCTATTTTGGGGATAAATGGTGACCAAAATAGCCAATACATTATTATTACAACCAAAAAACCACAGCCTATGCTGTGGTCTCTATAGTTGATCAAGATGTGTATTTATTTTATAAAAACCCTATTGGCTCTATAAAATACATCTTATCAAACAGCCTACTAGAAGCTGTGGTCGCCTGACAATGCTAAATCTAATGAGCTAGTAGCAAAATTATGCTCTGGCTGATTTAGGATGTCGCGTGTGATTTTGCCAGCGGCAATTTCACGTAGTGCCAATACTGTAGGCTTGTCGTTATCAACGTCAACCAACGGCTCGGCAATACCTTTGGCCAATTGACGGGCGCGTTTGCTTGCGACCAAAATTAGCTCAAAGCGATTATCAACATTATCCAAACAATCTTCAATCGTCACTCGTGCCATAAATAGCTACCTCGGTTGTTTTTATTAGTAACGGACCTTGCCCGCCACTCAACAAAAATAATATCAAAAATATAAAGGGGGATAGCTAAATATTATAGCATTTTTTGCCAAGTCGCGTAGTTGCTTTTTATATCTACTTACGAGATTAGCTGCTTGTACGTAGTTTACTCTTCTACCTGAGTGTTTAGCAAGTTGCTAATCGTGCGATGATAGCGCTGCTGCTGACGACTAAGCGTCTGCCTGTCGGCCACGATAATGGCTTTTAGCTCAGCTAAGGCTACATCAAAATTATCATTGATCACTACATAGTCAGCATTCACGTATTGTGCCATTTCGGTGACCGCGCCAGCTAGACGGCGCTCTATAACTTCTACAGAATCCTGCGCGCGGGTTGAGAGACGTTGACGTAAGGTCGCAATGCTAGGTGGTAGAATAAAAACCATAATGGCATCGGGAAAGATATTTCTGATTTGCGTCGCGCCTTGCCAGTCAATCTCCAAAATAACGTCGATACCCGCCGCTAGCTGGGTACGTACACTTTCCTCTGACGTGCCATAATAGTTACCAAATACTTCAGCATGTTCTAGAAATAGACCCGCATTGATACCATTGGTAAAACTATCGGTATCTGTGAAATGATAGTGCTGACCGTCAATCTCGCCTGGACGCGGTGCACGAGTGGTGTGAGAGACGCTGACAGTCAAGTCATTGGTGGTCGCAAGCAGCTGCTTGACCAATGAGGTCTTGCCAGTACCTGAAGCGGCAGTAACAATAAATAATGAACCTGTCATACAATTTATCCTAATAGAAAGTGTCTTAGTAACTCGTAAAATGTATTGTAATAAATGCGTGTTGATAAAAAGTTAAGCAGTGCCTCAGTCAAAAACAAAGACTGGAAAAAATAAAAAACGCCATCATGTATGGCGATAGAAATTATAATAGATGCATTATTATAAACTGCTTTTATACAAGTTAAAGCTGGTTTTGCAATATGTTGTGAGTAGGCTGAGATTTGCCTATAAAATATTGCTATGAGTAGACAGCTATTTTAGAGAGAGATAAAAGCAAATTATGCTAAAGTAGAGCATTGATTTCGCCCCAATTTTTGAATAAAAAATTCAAAAATACGTTTTAACTATAAATTATCCAATGATAGGCCTTTTTATGCAAATTTATCTTGCCAATCCCCGTGGATTTTGTGCTGGTGTGGACCGTGCAATTGCGATTGTTAATGAAGCATTGACACGTTTCGAGCCGCCCATTTATGTCCGTCATGAAGTTGTGCATAATAAGTTTGTGGTGTCAGACTTAGCCAATCGTGGTGCGGTATTCGTTGAAGAGCTTCATGAAGTACCAGACGGCTCTATCGTTATTTTCTCCGCTCATGGGGTCTCTAAAGCAGTCGAAGATGAGGCTGAGCGCCGAGATTTGACGGTGTTTGATGCAACATGCCCGTTGGTAACTAAAGTACATATCGAAGTGGCAAAGTTCGCGCAAGATGGTATGGATGCAGTATTAATTGGACATGCAGGACACCCAGAAGTCGAAGGCACGATGGGGCGTTTCAATCGTCGCCATGGTGGGCAGATTCATCTGGTCGAAGATGAAGGTGATGTGGCCGCATTGACTGTACAAGATGCTGAACGCTTGGCATTTGTGACTCAGACAACTTTGTCGATGGATGATACTGCGCGCGTTATCGATGCGCTGCGTGAAAAATTTCCTAGTATCCAAGGCCCTCGCAAAGACGACATTTGCTACGCCACTCAAAACCGCCAAGATGCGGTAAAAGATTTGGCCAGTCGCTGTGAAGTGGTTTTGGTAGTCGGTTCACCAAACTCATCAAACTCTAATCGCTTGCGTGAGCTGGCTGAGCGTATGAATTGCCGAGCGTATTTAATTGATAATGCCAGTGAGATGGACAAGCGTTGGTTAGATGGTGTGCAGAGTATAGGCGTGACCGCTGGTGCATCCGCGCCCGAAGTGTTGATCCAAGAAGTATTGCAACAGCTGCAAGACTGGGGTGGCGATCTACCTAGTGAGCTATCTGGTATTGAAGAAAATGTGACGTTTAGTTTGCCAAAAGCGTTGCGGATACCTGTTACTCAGGTCGGTAAGTAACTAATATTCGTGTTTGTATTTGTATGAATCATCATTGATATGGATAAGGTCGCATGAAAGAACCAAAAGCCAGATTTGTATTGGCAGAGGCCACGCTCGCTGAAGTCAACAAGCAACTAAAGCTCAATATGATAGTGATGGCAGCAGTAGTTTTTGTATTGTTTATGAATATCATGAAGTTTATGGCAGAAAAAAGCTTTTTCTATGCGATGCTCGCAGTAGTCATGATCTGTTTACTATTTTTCTTACAAAAAGCTCGCCGTATTCTCACGCTAAGAAAACAAGAGCTTATCCATAAATAGAAAGTACAAGCCTAAATAAAAAATACAGATGAAAGTGCCAAATATAGGATAGCTATGACTGCTTATTACAAATTTATCAAACGAGAACTACAAGAAGACGGTGTTAGTGTGGCGCATTATCAGCCAACCAAGCATGCTCAAGGTGCTTGGAATGAGCATGAGCAGCACATGGCGCCAGCAACAGGCCTACTGACAGCTGAGATTAACAGCTTTGCGCCACAACCTAATACTCGTATCGCACGTGTGAGCCTCGATATCTTAGGGCTGATACCCCTTAATGATTTTACTATTACTACTCGATGTATCCGACCTGGCAGGACTATCGAGCTGATTGAAGCGGTCATGAGTAGCCGTGGCCGCGATGCTATCATTGCAAGAGCATGGCGACTGATTACTCAAGATACCAGCGAGATTGCTGGACTTGAAGATCAACCAGCAGAGTATAAACCTGAAGAGTTGCCAGTTTGGGAAGGCATGAAAGGCTGGCCGGGCGGTTTTATCGAAAGCGTACGTCTAGTAGCGACAGAAGACCGTCGCTCTGGTCGCGGCATGGTATGGATTACCAATGATCTCGACATGATTGAAGGCAAGCCGACTGATGACTTGGTGCATCTGTTAGGTATGGTCGATACTGCCAATGGTGTTGTACCAAGATTAGGTCTTGGTTTATCTAAGTTAGAATGGATGTTTCCCAATACTGATTTGCAAATCCATATGCATCGCTCGCCAAAAGGTCGCTGGCTCGGTATCGAGGCTGTACAACAATATGGCGATGATGGTATCGGACTGACCAGTGCGGTATTGCACGATGTATATGGGCCATTTGGTCGTAGCGAGCAAATTCTCACCATTCGCCCGATGCCACGTTAAAAAATTAAGAATCAGCCAGCCTATAGTTTTGAAAAATGAAATGATACGTTGTAATCAATTAATTATACAAATGTTAGAGAAATGGTTTTAATAGTAGCTATCAAGCCAATATTACTAAAAAAATAATATTACTAACAAGCCGATGTTAATCGACATAGAGGTTACTATGAAAACCCATACTCAATTTTCAAAAAAGCTGACGACTCTTTGGGATATCTTGATAGAAGCATATTCAGAATAGTTGCTGTCGTTTGCGCGTTGATTGCTATATCAGAAAATAACTGAGCAATTAGATGACGAAGCAAGTAAATAGCTTAGTAAGCGAATGACTGATACCAGAGCACCGCCTTGATAAACAAGCGCGGTGTTTTTTATGGAATAAAGCTTTTGAGCTTGAATTTTTTCTCAATGCCCCTATTAGTATAGACAGTTTAACGGTATTGCATACGGCGGGTTCTCTAACATTATTAGAACAGCTTTAGTGAGTATATCGTTATCTGATAATAGGTCTTTCATAGAATTTAAAGGAGTTTTTATGAGTGAAGCAACTCAAGCTGAAGGTCTGAATCCAGAATTAAAAAAACATACGTTTGAGGCGGAAGTGGCTCAGTTACTGCATTTGGTAACGCATTCACTATATTCTAACGCTGATATTTTTGTCCGCGAGTTGGTATCTAATGCGTCGGATGCTTGTGATAAGTTGCGCTTTGAAGGCACAAATGATGATAGCCTTTATGAAGATGATGGCGAATTAAAAATCCGCATCGCTGTCGATGAAGCCGCCAAAACCATTACCTTTACCGACAATGGTATTGGTATGAACGAAGCCGATGCAATCGAAAACTTAGGTACGATTGCTAAATCAGGCACCAAGGCATTTTTGGACAAATTGTCTGAATCACAGAAACAAGACGGTCAATTGATTGGTCAGTTCGGTGTTGGTTTTTACTCAGGTTTTATCGTGGCTGATACCATCAGTGTTGAATCACGCAAAGCGGGTGAGCCTGCGGATAAAGGCGTGCGCTGGGTATCAGATGGTACTGGTAGCTTTACTGTTGAGCCTATTACCAAAGACACGCGCGGTACGGCGATTACTTTGCATCTAAAAGAAGAATATAGCGAGGGTGAAGATAACTACTTGGATCGCAGCAAAATTAAGCGCTTGGTTAATAAATACTCTGACCATATCAGCTTGCCGATTCAGATGCGCAAAGAGATCTGGCAAGAAGATGTGAAAGAAGACGAGAACGACGACACGCCTGCTGGTGGCCAGATGGTACTCACTGATGAGTGGGAAACAATCAACAAAGCCAGTGCACTATGGACTCGCTCAAGCTCTGAAATTGAAGATGATGAGTATGTCGATTTTTATAAGAATATCTCTTATGACATGGATGCGCCGCTTACTTGGACGCATAACCGTGTAGAGGGTCGCGTACAGTATACGCAGCTACTATATATTCCTAAGAAAGCGCCAGTTGATCTATATACTCGTGAGCAGCAGCACGGTCTAAAGCTGTATGTAAAGCGCGTCTTTATTATGGACGAAGCTGAGCAATTGCTACCGATGTATTTGCGTTTTGTGAAAGGTGTGATTGATTCAGCAGATTTGCCATTGAACGTGAGCCGTGAGCTATTACAAGAGTCACGCGATGTAAAATCTATCCGTGATGGTAACGCTCGCCGTATCTTGACCTTACTCGCAAGCCTTGCTAATAGCGAAGACAGTGACAAGCAAGAGAAATTTGCCCAGTTCTATGCAGAGTTTGGTGATGTTATCAAAGAAGGTCTAGGCGAAGACGCAGGCAATCAAGAACGTATTGCTAAGCTATTGCGTTATGCAACTAGCACCCAAGACGGTCTGGTAACAAGCTTTGAAGACTATAAAGGCCGTATGAAAGATGGCCAAAAAGCCATCTATTACCTCACCGCTGATAACCTAGCCGCTGCGAAAAACAGCCCGCAACTTGAGCTATTCAAGAAAAAAGGCATCGAAGTTATCTTGATGACTAGCCGTGTTGATGAATGGGCAATGAACTTCTTGACCTCATTCGATGAGACACCGCTGCAAAACATCGCGAAAGGCGCAGTAGATTTAGGCGACTTGCAAGATGATGAAGAAAAAGCGGAAGCGGAGAAAGCCCAAGAAACGCTAAAGCCTGTTGTTGATAAACTAAAAGCCGCATTGGGCGAGCGTGCTAAAGACGTCAAAGTGTCTACTCGTTTGGTCGATAGTCCAGCTTGTTTGGTCGTTGGTGAAGGTGAGCTATCACCACAAATGATTCAGATGCTACAGCAAATGGGTCAGGACGTACCAGCAAGTAAGCCAACGCTAGAAGTAAACCCTGATCATCCACTCATCAAGAAGCTTGAGAGCAGTGAGCAATTCGATGATCTGGCCCAAGTCATTTTTGATCAAGCGTTATTGGCAGATGGCGGTCAGCTAGACGATCCAGCCGCTTACCTAAAACGCGTCAATGAGCTATTGATGAGATAATGTTTAGTAATTAGTAAAAAAAGGAGGCTTTATATAAGAGGCCTCCTTTTTTATTTGAATTTTTGGCCAAATTTAAGTGAATTTTACAAATCAGCCTTATCCTCTTAACCGACAATCCGTTACAATCGCGATAGATTAGCGAGCTAAAATATTAAGCAGTGCTAGTCATCTTCTATAATCACTCCATCGTGAATTCAATATAAATCGATGTCTGCATGCTGTACAAAAAATCGTCAATTGATTGCACCGCGCGGCTGTTACATTAAGATAATTATCATTGAGTCATTTTATTTTTCTCGACTGGCTAGAGGTCTAAGTCTTTGTCACTTACGTCGTTAAAAACCGTCTCGCTTCAGCGTTTTTCGCTCAATTTCGCTGCCAATATTATTGCAACCTTGTGGATGCTAGTGGGCTCAACACGGGCTTTTTCTTGGGTTAAACCTACTTTTGTACAGTTTGCTGTATTTGCACTATTGGCGCTTGGTAGTAATGTCTTATTTTCATGGTTAGCTGCTGAAAGTGGCAGCATATTTAATGAGCAAGGATTGGTCAGTTATTTGATCTGGCCGATGATTATTTTGCTTGGTGGTATCATTTTGGCTCGGCGAGCCAGCAACCAAGCATTGGTATTTGTACCAGTAGTACTGTGGTTGGTCGCCGATACATTGTCAGCCTTGTTACAGAGCTTGGTACAGTTTTTTGGTAGCTATGGTTGGTTGCCAGATTGGAGTTATTCGTTCTTACCAGTACTGTTTTTAGTATTGTTCTTATGGCAAACGCTAGCGTTACTTTGGATTTTCTCCCGACGTCTGCGTATACCATGGTGGGAGCGCATCATCATACTAGTAGGTGCGGTAGCGTTACTGACTATATGGCAACGTAATGTCGCTGATCAGCCTATTTTTAAGCAGATTCCAGTAGATCCTGTATTAGAAGAGGCGGCATTATATGAGCAGCCGCGTCTATTGCAGCAAGCACTAAACAGTATTGATCCAAGTATTGATGGCAAAACGGACTGGTACTTTATGGGTGTGGCTGGGTTCTCTGGTCAGAACGTCTTTCGTTCTGAAATTAATAAAGTGCGTGAGCTGTTCGATGTGCGTTTTGGTACCAGTGGACACTCACTGTCTTTGATCAACAATACGTACAGTTGGCTGGACGAGCCAATCGCTACCAAAACCAGTATTGCACGCGGACTGAAGAAGATTGGTCAGCAAATGAACGCTGATGAAGATGTATTGTTTTTGACGCTGTCGTCACATGGCAACGAAGATATTGTTCAATTAGAAAATCCGCCACTTGCGATGGACAATCTAGATGCCACATGGTTACGTGACACACTGGATGCATCAGGTATTCGCTGGCGTGTGATTGTGGTATCTGCCTGCTATTCAGGGTCGTTCATCGACGAGTTGGCATCGCCGACTACCGTGGTGATTACGGCTTCAGCCACTGATAAGGCGTCTTTTGGCTGTACCAATACGGCTGAGATGACTTATTTTGGCCAAGCATTTTTTGCTGAAAGCCTTCGAGGAAATACCAGTTTTGAGTCGGCCTTTAAGGATGCCAGTATACGGGTCAATGAGCGCGAGAGCGCAATGGGCTTTGAGCCATCAGAGCCGCAAATGGTGATTGGTAGCTTAATGGAGACAGCATTACCTGCGTTTGAGCAAGTATTGTTTGATAAGGCGCGCCCATCCGTTGCTAGTATTACAAATAATGTTACTTCTACAACGGCTAATATTTTACCTGACAGTGCTACTAATCTATCGGTAGACGAAGTAGAAATAGCCGTTGAATAAGCACAAAGTAAGATTTGGCATTTAATAAATGCCAATATTAGATGATGAGCATTTATTAAACATCACCATTGGTTCTATTTTGAATAAAAGGATATCACTCATGCAAAATTCCTATAGTCATAGTTTATCTACCAATAAACAGCTTACCCAAAAAAGTGTGAATCGTTGTTTTAATGGTGAGCAGCATTATTACAGTCACGAGTCGACATCTACTAAAACCTCTATGACGTTTAGTATTTATCTACCTGATGAAGCTTTGGCTGGGCGTCGTTGTCCTGCGATATTGTACCTATCAGGTTTGACGTGTAATGCTGATAATGTCACTCATAAAGCGCATTTTCAGCAAAAATGCAGCGAGCTTGGTATGATACTTATTGCGCCTGATACTTCACCTAGAAGTAGTGAAGACAGCGATGTACCAAATGATGAGCGCTATTTTGTCGGTCAAGGTGCAAGCTATTATGTTGACGCGACCCAAGCGCCTTGGTCAGACAATTTTAATATGCAAAGCTATATTGTCGATGAGTTATATGACTTACTACGTTCAGAGTTTCCTATCCACAGCATCGGTGTCACAGGGCATTCAATGGGTGGTCATGGTGCGCTGTTGCTAGGATTCAAGTTCCCAAGTAAGTTTGTCAGCGTATCGGCTTTATCGCCCGTATGTGCGGCGAGTGAGTCTGCATGGGGGCAAGCTGCCTACACAGAGTATTTCGGTGATGATAAGTCTCTATGGGCACAAGCAGACGCCTCACAGATGATTGAAAAGGTCGGTCAGCAGTATTCGAGCATTTTGGTTGATCAAGGCGCGGCTGATAACTTCTTAGCAGAAGGTCAGCTACAGACCTCTAAACTACAAGACGCTTGTGCAAAAGCCAAACAGCCCTTAACATTACGTTATCAAGCGGGGCATGACCACAGCTATTATTTTATCCAAACGGTGATTAATGATCATATCGAACATCATTGGCATATGGCTCAAATGAGCTAAGATGCCCTGCAGATGACCGTGATACATTTTTCGCTATTCCATTCATGCTCAACAGGTAATTTTTATGGCAAGTTATCAAGATTTGACAGCTTCTAATTCAAAGAATAAGTCAGCAGATACGAGCTCTACAAAAGCGACTATGCAGGCTGATATGGATGCTGCTCTACAAAATAAACAACGTAGCAATGATTATAATAATGAAGTGTCTCAAGCTAAGTCTGACGAGCTGATTGCAAAAACCGTCAATGACGCTGGCGATAGAGTACTTGATGACGTGCAGATATCTCGCGTGATAGAGATGGCATGGGAAGACAGAACACCATTCGGTGCCATAGAGCATAGCTACAGTCTCGATGAGACTGGGGTTATCAAACTCATGCGCCAAGAGCTAAAGCCGTCATCTTTTCGCTTATGGCGTCAGAGAGTGAGCAATCGCGCCACCAAGCATGAAGCAAAGCGCTCTTTCGAAGTTGGCCGTGCTTATTGCAAAACTCAATATAAGCAGCGTTAAATAATTAAGTATTTAACATCAGTATATAAAAGGCTTGCAGCATATGTGAGCCAATTAGAATTTTTTTAATCTATCCATATCTTATATAAACATGAATTAGGTAGCTCAATTATGAACAGTCCTGCTAAACCTTATCTTATTGCACCGTCGATACTCTCAGCTGATTTCGCGCGGTTGGGCGAAGAAGTGGAGAAGGTACTAGAGTCGGGTGCCGATGTGATTCATTTTGATGTAATGGACAATCATTACGTACCCAATTTGACGTTTGGTAGCATGATTTGTAAGGCGTTGCGCGACTATGGTGTTGAAGCGCCAATTGATGTGCATCTGATGGTTTCACCTGTCGATAGTATGATTGAGCAGTTCTTGGAAGCGGGTGCTAGTATCATTACCTTTCATCCTGAAGCCAGCTCGCACATTGATCGCTCACTTCAACTGATTAAAGATGGTGGCGCGGAGTGTGGTTTGGTATTGAACCCAGCGACCCCGCTGCATTATCTTGATTATGTCATGGATAAAGTAGATCAGATTTTATTGATGAGTGTGAACCCAGGCTACGGCGGACAGTCGTTTATCGATAGTACGTTAGACAAAGTCCGTCAGGTACGTCAGCGTATTATTACTAGTGGTCGAGATATTCGATTGGAAGTTGATGGCGGTATCAAAGCCAGTAATATACGTGCGATTGCTGAAGCAGGCGCTGATATGTTCGTTGCGGGTTCTGCAATCTTCAATCAAGAAGACTATAAAGCGGCTATCGATGAGATGCGCGCAGAGTTGCTATTAGCCAACAACAGCTAGCGAATGTTGTATGGTTAATAAACGCTATTAGCCATGCCATAATAATATTAGAATGTGCTGTATAACTTATGACTATATAGTTAATCCGATATAAAAGAGCTACAGCGTTAACTTCGCTTGAAGTATCACAATTACATCTGCACTCAGTTGCCTTGTATCTCTTTTAAATTGAGTCAGCTATATATAACGGTCAGTCGCGTAAAGGTGAAATATGGACACAAATAATTCTAGCAGTTCAACAGAACCTTCTGTGCAAGCAAGTTCTCATGAGACGTTGAATCAGCAGGCTAAGCAATCACTTGCAAGTGAAACACCGCAGCGCAGCTTGGTGCCTAGAGGTATTACCGTTGGCTTAGCGATGTTTGCACTTGTACTTAGCTTGGCAGGTTATGGCTTTCGCCTGATGGTGGGTGATGATGTCGGAACAGTGCTGCGCCATGCTGCGGTCATTATGCCTGCGTTTATGTTAGGTATTCCGCTATTTTTTTGGGTGGGTTCTCGCATACTCAATAAAGTCAAAGGCCTGCATATCGAGAGTTGGAATGCCATTAGTTTGGGCTATTTGACCTCTTGTATATCGATGCTATGGCTGATGGGTACTTATAGTTAAGTTATATTGCTGTAAACATAATGCTTCTTCGCGCCTGTATCGTTTACTCGCACCTATATTGTTTATTCGTGCTTATATAATGTCGTAATATTTTATATTTTTTAATCATTAAGCCATGTTCTACAAGCATGACTGGAATTTTATATGAGAATCGTACCAGCCAGTATTGCTAAAATTATCTATCCTAAAGACTTACCAAATGGCTTATTTACCAGCTTAATTATCGCTTGTTTATTAATGGGATTGGCGTCATTACGTCACGGAACCGACTTACAAGGTTGGCTAAATGTCATTGAAAACTGGCTGCTTATGCTGCTGATATTGCCCACTGCGACGGCCACCGTTGCACTGCCATTTAAGTATCGTGATCCTAGCCTTGAGCTAAAGCTGGTTTATTACCTTGGAATGTTTGTGGCCTTCTTATTTACATTAGGAAAGTTACGTTATTGGCACTAATATATACAAATGACATGGCATTCAAGTTTGCTTTTATAGCGAAGACTTATGTGACAGCCCTTGAATTCCAGTGTTAAAGCGTCCATTGTATGAGTAAGACAGATTTACCCGCGTTACTGTAAGACGATAGATTTGCCGAATGAGTTTATTTTTAAGAAATGACTGCTTTGCAATGACTAGTTTCTCTACCAGTACTAAACGGGATAATAAGGAACACATTAATGCCATACGATATCGATAATGATATAGAAGTAGATAACGAGAGTAGCGATCAATTTGCAGGATTTGCCAAAGAAACCACGTTAGAGTTGGTGGAAGCAGATGATGGTAGATTGTTGTTGCGTGATGCTGAACAAGATGAAGCGCCGCTGATGACTATCGATTTTTCTGATAAGCTAAAAGAGCTACTTGGTAGCGATACTCAAGCCATTGGTCAACACATGATTCATGCTGCGATTCAGGTCATTATGCAAAAGCAGATGAGTAAATGGCATGCGCATGTATATGATAAAGAACCAACACACTACAGCTAAGCTTTGGTTATTTTTGAGCACTAGTTAAGGCGAATAACTGAAGATATAGCTTAGCAACATGAAACTACAGCCATAAAAAAGGGTTTATCAATTGATAAACCCTTTTTTTGTTCAAATAACTCCTTTATAGAAAGTATTTATAAAAATGCCTTCTACAAATGGTGGTAGTTACTTGATTTTAGCTTCTTTAAAGATCACATGCTGGCGTACTTTTGGATCAAACTTTTTGATTTCCATTTTGCCAGGCATAGTGCGCTTGTTTTTAGTAGTGGTGTAGTAATACCCAGTACCAGCTGTTGATACTAATTTAATTTTATCTCTCATGATAGCTTTCCTGTAAATGAGGGGTCTTCAAACGATAGGTACGTGTCTCAAAGAGTAAGTTGCCACAATTAATGTAGCAAAACAGCAGCCTAAATGATGAGAGTCATCACTCAGCTGCTATTTTTAACTTAAACTTTTTGACCTTGTGCGCGTAGATCCGCTAACACTTTATCGATACCAAGTTTGTCAATGATGCGCATACCTTTGGTAGACACACGTAGACGTACAAAGCGGTTTTCAGACTCTACCCAAAAACGATGGTTGTGAAGGTTTGGTAGAAAGCGACGACGGGTTTTGTTGTTTGCATGCGAAACATTATTACCCACCATAGGGCGCTTTCCAGTCACTTGGCAAACTCGAGACATGGCGAACTCCTAATCTATGAGGTATGAGTTTTTCTCATACCAGTCTGGGCAAGTTGCACGTTTTTGCGGCATGGACACAGCAAGCGGCAGCTTTGCACCAAACAAAACTATATGAAGGTTGAGCTGGTTTTGCTGCTATCTAAAGGCAAATAACAGGCTGACCAATTCAGAAAATTTTAAAGCCGACATTTATACCATAAAACAGATGAATACTCAAATATTTTTACAATAACTGTCGAATTAAAGGAGGGCTATTATACCCTGAAATGAGCGCTCTATGTTGTTGATTGTTTAATAGTAAAGATTAATTTTTAGTTGTAAGTTATAACAAAAGTCAGTAAAGTTGCTGTTATATATTTAATACAATCTATTAATACACCAGTATTACTGTAAATCTATGTATCATTACCAATCTCTTTTGATTCTGGGTAATGGTTTTTTGCTTATTTGCTCAGATAAATTACTGCTCATGCGGAGTCAAAACATGTCATATACATCATTGCCTACTTCCAAGCTATTTCAGTTAACAGCGCTCACATTATCGTTGGCCTTAGTGGGTTGTGGCGGCGGTGATGGCACTGATACGATTGCGCCAGCGCCTGATTTGGGTGTTACGATAGGTACTGATGATGGAGGTGTAGGTAGTGGTGATATTGGAGACGTTTTAAATGTTAGTACGGTATCTCTATTAGACGCAAATGCTAATCTGACTAGAGTAATTTCTATGTCAGGTGTTACGGCTAGAGTAGTTGTTACTGACTCTGAGGGTAATGGGGTAAGTGGTGCTTTGGTGACATTTAGCGGCGATGGTGTACAGTTTGGCACATCCAATGGAGCAGTATTGACTAATGCTGACGGCGTAGCAACAACGTCTGTCGTACCATTATCTTCTACTGATACTGGTAGTTATAGCTTATCTGCGACAGCAACATATGACGATGTGAGTGCAACCACTGCTAGTTATAACTACTCATTGCAAGCGGTTGATATTACGCTGGTGAATTTTTCGACGGGTGAAGACACTTTAGAGTCTGGTGGATCTACAATCGTTACCCTGCAAACCAAAGACACAGTAACTGATCAATTTCAGAATGACGTGACTGTTAATTTATCATCTACTTGTGGTTCATTTGAGAACGCTAGCATCAGCTCTTCAAATCAAGGCAATGTGAGCTCAACTTATAGCGCTATTGATAGTAATGGTAATTTGTGCGAAGGTACCCAAACCATTACTGCAGTCACGGCAAACGACACATCTTCTTCACAAAGTATTGATGTAAATATTAAAGCCATCGAAGCGAGTTCTATTGTCTATACAACGACTAACTCTGTTGTATTGGGTGCAAAAAATAGCGGATCATCTTCATCTAGCCAGATAGATTTTACTATTTATGCTAATGGTGTGCCTGCAGCGAACCAAGAAGTTACTCTGGATTTAATTAAATCACCAAGTGACTTTAATTTCGTCTCGCAAGGCAATCGAGCCTCGAAAACTCTAAAAAGTGATTCTTTAGGGAAAGTCACAGTAAATTTATATCCTGGAAATATTCCAGGCCCTGTGGAAATTAAGGCTTCTTTGAAATCAAATGCTGATACTTTTGCCTTGGCGAAGAATATATCTGTTGCAACAGGCCGCCCTACACAGAATGGCGTGACATTAGCAATAGGCAAAAATGTTTTGGCTGATAATGCTATTGACTCTACAAATATATCGGCTTATTTGACTGACCGTCAAGGTAACTTCGTTCCTGATGGCACTGTAGTAAGTTTTGTAGCAGAAGGCGGGACTGTAACGCCAAATTGTGCCACAGTTAGCGGTAATTGCTCAGTAACTTTCACATCGCAAAACCCTAGACCTGCCAATGGTCGTGTTAGTGTCATTGCTTATGTAGAGGGCGACAAAGCATATTCAGACTTAAATGGTGATAACGTCTATACTGTTGGTATTGACGAACTATTAGATAATATTGGTAATTTTTTCCGCGACGATAATGAGGATTTGAAGTATACGCCAGGTGAGTTTGTCTATAAAAGAGGTGAACAGGAAGGTGGTGACCAAGCGACTTGTGCAGCAGCGACGTTGTCACAACCTAATTTACCGAACTTAATAGTAGACAATGGTACTGATGCTACCCAATGTGATAATTTATTGCCGACAGTACTACGCAAGCAAGTCATTATGGGTTTCGCGAACGATACACCAACTTTCTATAATTATAGTCAGGTGTCTGGGTTTGTCTCTTTCGAGATGTATGGCAATAGCGTGAGAACTGTTTCTATGCCATCCGGAACGGCTTTGAGTCTGACAGTTAAAGATAATACTGATAACGGTGCTACTTGTGAGCCTGAGATTGCTAGTGGTAATATTACAGTACCAAACCTTGTTAACCTCAGCAGAGTAGATAGTGCTGCTAATCAGAATTACTTTGATGGTAGTGGAGAAGTACGTTATACGGTATCAACGGCTGGATGTGCTACTGGTGACAGTATTAAGTTGTCTGTCGCAACCCCAGCACCAACCTCAAAAACAACTACGGTCCAAATTTTCTAATCAATCTTTCTTATTTATAGAATAAAAACCCCTGACCACGTGTCAGGGGTTTTTAGTTTATCCTTTCAAAAAACCAAATCACCTTAAATAACCAAAAACAACCAACTCGCTCAGCAAAGTATTGCAAAAAAGATTAAAATAACCGGTTTACTACGCTGTCAGCAGTTTTTCAGCGATAAGTCATCATTTTTTATATTGGGCGAATTATGTCAGACAACACTAAAACGGTTTCAATATCGACCATAGCTTCTCAGAGCAAACAGACACCTAGCGCTATCGATACAGCCACGCTGCTCATCAAATGCAAAGATCAGGCTGGTATCGTACAAGCAGTCTCTGAATTTATTCATCGTTATGGCGCTAATATTATTACGCTCGATCAGTATTCAACGGCGCATGAAGGCGGGCAATATTTTATGCGTTTAGAGTTTGCTTTGGCAGGTTTGAGCGATATTATCGAGAATTTTGAAGCCAGCTTTGCGCATACGGTTGCTAAGCGTCACGATATGGATTGGCGTCTACATAATAATGCAACGAAGACCAAAGTCGGTATTTTGGTATCTAAGTTTGATCATGCGTTGTTAGATTTATTATGGCGACATCAGCGTGGACTGCTCGATTGCGAGATTACTTGCGTGGTCAGCAACCATCCTGATTTAAAGCAAGCAGTACAAAATTTTGGCATTACCTTTCATCATGTGCCAGTGACCAAAGACAATAAGGCAGAGGCAGAAGAGCAGATTCATAAGTTAATGGCAGGTAACGACTTACTAGTATTGGCGCGCTATATGCAGATATTGTCATCAGATTTCGTCAAGCGTTGGCCGATGCAGATTATTAATATCCATCATTCATTCTTACCTGCGTTTGTGGGCGCAGATCCTTATCGTCAAGCTTATGACAAAGGCGTTAAGCTTATCGGCGCAACTGCGCATTATGTCACAGCTGAGCTTGATCAAGGGCCTATCATCGAGCAAGATGTACACCGTGTGACGCATCGCCAAGGGGTGACAGAATTGCGTGCTATCGGCCGTGATATCGAACGCAACGTATTAGCACGTGCCGTAAACTGGCATGTGCAAAACCGTGTGATTGTGGCGGGTAATAAGACAGTCGTATTTAACTAAGAAAAATCAGTAGTGAGTCTGCTAAGAATATAAAAAGGCGGTCAGTAACTAGTGTTGCTGACCGCTTTTTTCTGAAAATATATTCTATAGAAGCATTTCTAAGACGAACTTGCTACCAACAAAGCCAATGGCTAATAGGATAAAGGCATAAATAGTGATATTGGCTGCACGTTTGCCTCGCCAGCCTGCACGCCAGTTACCGAATAGTAGCACACCAAATAATAACCACGACAGTAGACTAAAAACAGTCTTATGCACGATATGTTGCGCCATCAGGTCTTGCACATAGATAAACCCAATCCCCAGTGCGATACTGAGCAATACAAAGCCTACCAACAGCATATCGAATAATAAACTCTCCATACTTTGCAAGGAGGGGAGTTTATTGACCCAAAATCGATGAATAGTATGATGCTTGAGCTCACGTATTTGTAGACGTA
Organism: Psychrobacter sp. APC 3279; assembly: GCF_030407795.1. Lineage (NCBI taxonomy): Bacteria > Pseudomonadati > Pseudomonadota > Gammaproteobacteria > Moraxellales > Moraxellaceae > Psychrobacter > Psychrobacter sp. APC 3279. The sequence goes on from NZ_JASDCR010000011.1 coordinate 91,285, forward strand.
GAAATAGCGCTTGTACCGCCGCCATCAACAGCACACAATAGGCAGCTAATGATAATATGATATGGATTTCAAGCCCGATACTGACATCAGTTAGTGGTTGATAAGGGGCGCGGCCGACGTAGCCGACAGTCATACCTATTAGCGCAGTGGGTGCAGCCAAAATGCCAAGACTAAGAATAGGGCGATATAAACAGAACAACAGGTAAAAGAATAAGAAAAATAAACTGGTCAGACTGATTATATTGAATAAGTTGAAATTTAAACCATACAGCGTCATAACGTATGGATATAGCAGTGCCGCATGTGCCGCCATGCCGACCAGCAACAAGCCCAAACTGATGCTTTTGTGGATAGGTTTGTCCTGAACCAACGCCCAACCAATGTGGATGCTGACTAAGATATAAGCCATGCTAGCAAGTAAGAATGCAAAGTGCACAGATAAAAAGCCTCATCTTATACTGAGCATAAATTGCCGCTCAATGTGTCGCTAAAGTGGTATTATCAGAATGATTAGAATAATCATCCAATTTATCATAAAATGGGTGCCAATTGAGCACCATCTTGCTTATAACTTATAAATGATCGGCAGTGCTGCATAGCGCAAAACATAAAATATGTCATCTGTAAAAAGTTGACTGCAATTATAAGCGCTGTGTCCTTTGCGAAACGACTATAAGTTTTGAGCCATGTTAATGCTATAGTATTGATAATATAATTCTTTTATCATGTCCCTTGTCATGCAATATCCTAATATCTTATAGCGTATCCTAATATTATTTATGAACCATTTTAATGGTTTGATTTAGAGTTATTTTAATTGCGTATTATTTAATTGAAAACCATTTTAATTGAGAGTTATTTATGTTTGATACCTTAACAGAACGTTTATCGTCGAGCCTACGTAACATCGTCGGTACCGGACAGTTGACCGAAGACAATATCAAAGACACGCTGCGTGAAGTGCGTATGGCGTTGTTAGAAGCCGATGTAGCACTACCTGTCACTCGTGATTTTGTAAAACGCGTAAAAGAACAAGCGCTTGGTGCTGAGGTGCTAAAAGAGTTAGCGCCAGGTCAAGCTTTTGTCAAAATCGTACACGACGAGCTGACCGAAATGATGGGCAGTGCCAATCAGCAGCTAGAGATGACAGGTAAACCGCCGGTTGTCTATTTGCTAGCAGGTCTGCAAGGTGCGGGTAAAACGACTACAGCTGGTAAGTTGGCAAAATATTTACAAGAGCGTCAAAAGAAAAAAGTGATGCTAGTTTCTGCCGACGTCTATCGTCCAGCGGCTATCAAACAGCTTGAGCAAGTAGCCGGTCAAGTGAATGCTAAGTTTGTGAACTCAAGCACAGATGAGAATCCAATTGATATCGCAAAACGTGCGATAGAAGAAGCCAAAATCCAATATCAAGATATCCTGATCATTGATACCGCTGGTCGTCTACATATCGACGATACCATGATGGATGAGATTAAGGCGCTAACTGCTGCGGTTAACCCATCTGAGACGCTATTTGTCGTCGATGCAATGACTGGTCAAGATGCCGCCAATACTGCAAAAGCCTTTAATGATGCGTTGCCATTGACGGGTGTTATCTTAACCAAGACTGACGGTGATGCTCGCGGCGGTGCGGCGCTTTCTGTACGCGCTATCACCGGCAAGCCAATTAAGTTCTTAGGTCGCGGTGAAAAACTAGATGAGCTAGAGCTGTTCCACCCTGAACGTATCGCGCAGCGTATCCTTGGTATGGGTGACGTACTGAGTCTGGTCGAAGAAGTTGAACAGAAAATTGACCGTGATAAAGCCGAAAAAATGGCGAAAAAGATGCAAAAGGGCGGTGACTTCGACCTTGAGGATCTATTGACTCAGTTCCAGCAGATGAAGAGCATGGGCGGTATGGCAGGCTTTTTAGACAAAATGCCTGGTATGGGCGGCTCAGACATGCAAAAAGCCGTCGAAGATGCCAAACCAGAAGAAAAAGTACGTGAAATGGAAGCATTGATTAATTCAATGACGCCGTTTGAGCGTAAAAATCCTGACAAGATTAACCCAAGTCGTAAGCGCCGTATCGCTGCAGGTTCAGGCCGTGAGATTCAAGATGTTAACCGTTTGCTCAAGCAACACAAGCAGATGGCAAAAATGATGAAAATGATCTCAAAGCCTGAAGGCATCAGTAAAATGATGAAGTCTATGCAAGGCCTCATGGGTGGCGGTAGTGCTGGCGGTGGCGGCGGTCCATTGTTTGGCGGTGGCGGTCAGCAAGGTGGCGCTAAAGACGTGAATCCAGAACAAATGGCCAAGCAGATGGGACTGGATCCAAACAATATGCCAAGCACCGAAGAGATGCAAAAGCAAATGCAAGAAATGCAAAACCAAGCACCAAAGAAGTTTAAAACCCGCTTTTAGATAACGACTAGTTATTTTTAAAAAGTTTGATCAAAGCCCCGAAGCCAATGAAGCTTTGGGGCTTTTTACCGTTATCAGTTGCAGATAAACACTGATGGATAAAGTGTGAAAAATATAGAAATTAATAAAATTCGTGTACCCTAAATGCTATGATAGGCGCTGCTTCATTCTGTCAGTATTCTCATAATGCATGAATGATAGATCGTTATGAAAAATTATTAAAATCTGATAAATCAATTTAGAACGCCAAAAGTAAAAGCCGAGGTTGTGATGTTTTTAGCAATGGATACCGTGTTCGATCAGTGTTCGATCGCGATTTTAGATTCGAGTGGACAGGTACTATCGAGCCATACTGAAACAGGAAAGCGTCAGCAGACTCAGCAGATTTTACCCATGATTGATGCTGCATTATCCGAGGCGCAGTTACGTCTTGCTGATATACAGGCTTTGATATTCAATCGCGGGCCGGGTGCGTTTAGTGGTATCCGCATCAATACGGCAGTGGTACAGGCTCTGTCTGTAGCGCATGATTTGCCTTGTGTTGGCGTCTCAAGCCTGCAAGCAATCGCACAATGCGCGTATCAGAAGTATGGGCTGACACATCTATACAGCGCCCTTGATGCTCGTATGCAGCAAGTCTACTTTGGGCAGTATGAGTTGGTAACTGACGACCAATTAGGTCATAGCATTATGCAGCCAGTATTGGCTGATGGTACTGATAGTACAGAGCAGCTATTAGATTATGATAGCCAAACAGAGCTCAACCTGCCTATTGCGGGTAATGGCGCAACGCTGTTGGCACGACATGATCAGCAAGACTGCCATGAAGATGTTTGGCCAGATGCTGCTGTCATTGGGCAGCTTGGTATTGCTCAGTTTGCAAATGATGGTGGTACGGAAGCATCGCAGGCATTGCCAAAATATCTACGTAATCAAGCTTGGAAAACACTTAAAGAGCAAGGTAAAGCATAGCTTTATAAATATGTTTTTTGCAGCCAGCTTTTTAGTGTTTAGCAAGCGCATACCAATATAAAATCAACGTTAATATAGGACAGCCAATCGGTCTGTTTTTAGGCCAGTTTTTTAGGCCAGTCTGTTTCTAGGAAAGTCACTGTGGATATAGTTTTATTTGTTCAAGCTGTCATCATGGGTATCGTTGAAGGTATCACTGAGTTTTTACCCATTTCTAGTACGGGATATTTGATCTTATCAGCAGATGTGATGGGTTTTTGGACTAAAGAAAAAGTTGATTTATTTGTCGTGGTGGTACAGCTTGGCGCTATTTTGGCAGTGATTTATGACTATTGGAGTAGATTGTGGCAAGCGTTGATGGGTTTGCTGACTGGCAAAGCAGAAGGAATGACCAATCCTAGACAGCTGGGACTGAGTCTGATTGTCTCTACTATCCCTGTGATGATTGTTGGTTTTACCTTTGCCGATGAAATCAAAGCTTATTTGTTCAATCCTATCGTCGTTGCCATTATGCTCATCATCGGCGGTCTACTGATATTTTACGTGGAAAAGCGTCCTAAAATGGTCATTGCAGAAGAAGCGGAAGATGTCAGCATAAAAACTGCGTTGATGATTGGTCTGTTCCAATGTTTAGCTCTTATACCAGGGACGTCACGCTCAGGTGCCACTATTATTGGTGCGTTGTGGTTAGGTGTCTCACGTAAGGCTTCTGCTGAGTTTTCTTTCTTTTTGGGTATTCCTGTCATTGTAGGCGCGGCATTATTAGATTTGATCAAACATGGTGACGTACTGACTAACAGTGAAGACTGGCTAGTGCTAGGTATCGGAACCATCGTATCATTTGTAGTGGCGCTACTTTGTATTCGCTTGCTCGTAGCATGGGTAAGTCGCCGTGACTTTACTATTTTTGCTTGGTTGCGCATTATCACGGGTGTTATCGTGTTGGTCGCCGCTTGGGGCTTTGGTTATCAAATGGCTGGCTAGATTTGCGTTATGATTTAACGCACTCGTAATTCATAGTGAAAAAAGCAGCAAATAGGATGATGGTTATGACCGATGTGCCCCAAACGTATGACGAGACAGGTGCTGTTGTACATTGTCAGTTATTCTACGTCAATGACAGCCAGCAAGCACAGGTCGAGAACCTACAGTCATTGATAGCTGAGCATACATTACCAATTATCTTAGATATAGAGGTCGCTACAGAGAAATTAACTCAAAAGCGCCGTCAGCAGTTGAGCCAAGCATCTACTCAGCTTATTTTATTATTAGATGATAAAGACAAGCTATCATGGTTAAGTGATGGGCTTAGTGTGGCACCTGAGTGGGACAAGTTGCAGCGCCGTGTAGTGAGTGCTGGTCGTAAGTCTGAGCTGCTATTACAAGCGGCCAAAATCACATCGGATAGTCATGTTATTGATGCAACCGCTGGCTTTGGGCATGATAGTTTAATATTGGCCAGTACTGGTGCCCAAGTCACTATGCTTGAGCAGCAGCCTTTGATGGCATTGCTGTTACTTGTAGAGCAGCAGCGTATGAGTGCGCTACCCAATTGGCAAAAGCTCATGAGCCGTCTACAGATTATTAATGCTGATGCACTCAGTTATTTTGCGAATCTAGAGGCTGGTACAGTAGCCGATAACGCTACGGCAATCGATGTCGTCTATTTGGATCCGATGTTCCCAGAGGATAGCTATCAAGATAGCAAAACAGGTAAAGGGGCAAAAGTCGGTAAGCATATGCAAGCACTGCATCAATTAGCTCGTCCACCAACGTTAGATGAAGAGCGACAGCTACTAAGTAGTGCACAGGCCGTTGTCAAACAAAGTACGCAAGGCCAAGGTCGCGTGGTCGTAAAGCGTCCACAGTTTGCACCGCTGCTCGCTGATGAGCCAGCTAGCGAAAGCTGGCATAATGAAGCCGTACGCTTTGATGGATATTTTGTCTGATAGCTGCTGTTGATAATGAATGTACGAGTGTAAATGTACGCAATTAATCAGCGTATATGTTCAAAGTTAATGGATTTAGGAGCAAGGAATGTCAACGTTAATCATTTGGGTCATGGGTGCAGTTTTACTGTTGATTAATATAATGCTGCGTACTCGCATTCTTCGGCTTGAGGCACGGTTAAAAGAGCTGAGCAATCCACAAGAGCAGCTGGTATTTTTACGTCAACAAGCAGGACAAAAAGACAAAGTCCCAGCGCTGAAAGCATTACGCAAGCAATATCCTGAGCTATCACTGATCGAAGCGAATAAATTGTGGCAACAAGTTCAGTAACCAGTCCATTAAACTTAGTAATTAGTCTATTAAAACTCAGTAACTAGCCCTTTCAAAAATTAATTTAGTTGTTCTGAGCGAAGTATATAAGCGCACATAAAAAGTATTCAAACAATGATAATAAAAAGCCATGACATTTAAAGACAAGCTACAAGCCTACATACAGCTAACCCGTTTTGATAAGCCAGTCGGCATTGAGCTGCTCTTATGGCCAACGCTTTGGGGCGTACTACTCGCTGCAATGGGTCAAGCGCAGCAGCAAGGAATGGCGGCAGCGTTGCCAAGTATCAAGGTGTTCGCGACATTTGCTCTTGGTGCAATATTTATGCGAGCGGCTGGTTGTGCGATTAACGACTTTGCTGATCGCAAAGTAGATGGTCATGTGACTCGCACTAAAGGTCGCCCATTAGCAGATGGACGCTTATCTGGCAAAGAAGCCGTCGCTGCATTTTTAGTACTGGTGCTATTGAGTGCCAGTCTGCTATTTTTCCTGCCCATAGCTGTGTTCTATTGGTCGCTTGGTGCCGTGGTATTGGCGTTTATTTATCCCTTTATGAAACGCTATACCCACCTGCCGCAAGTATTTTTAGCAGCTGCTTTTGGGTGGGCGATACCGATGTCTTATGTGGCGGTGCAGGGCGCTCCTGATATTTGGTGTTGGCTGCTATTCTTAGCTTATATGTGCTGGACAGTGGCCTATGATACCCAGTACGCCATGGCTGACCGTGAAGATGATTTAAAGATTGGTGTGAAATCAACGGCGATACTATTCGGTCGTTATGATGTGATTATCATCTCAATATTACAGGTGCTATTTTTGCTAATGATGGGCGTAGTTATGTGGCATTACTTTGCCCCGACCACATTAGGCGTAACGCCGGTATTTGGGTTGGCGCTTGTTGCGATGATGTTTGCCAAACAAAACAGCGCTTGTGCCAGTCGCAATCCTTTGGCTTGCTTTCAGGCGTTCTTGGCCAATATCTGGGTAGGGCGCTATGTATTTGCGCTCATCGCAATTACTTGCATATGGACGACGCTAAATGGATAAGTTCGATAAATTGCCGAGGTTTAAATCAAAGAAACTGTCTGATACGAATGCCTCAGGCGTGGACTATCAAGCTAAACTTGCGGAGCATGGTCTGACGCGCGAACAAGTTATCGCAACTGAGCGTAAGTTGGCGAAGTTTGCCAATACCATGGATTCACTAGTACGAGTGCCTTTTACCAAGCAAGGAATGGGTGCGGATGCGGCGCTTTCGACCATTCCACTAGCAGGAGACTTGGCAGGATTGGCATTGACCAGTTATGCATTTATATTAGGACGTCAGTTAGGTGTGCCCGCTCATAAAATGACGCCAGCGGTTAGATTGGCACTTATTGATATGGTCGTTGGTATCGTACCTGGGATTGGTACGCTATTAGATATTTTTATTCGTCCTAGCCGTAAGACACTGGGTATCGTGCACGAGCATCTACATCATGAGTATGGTATTACCGAAACCATGCATATGGATCGACCGTTTTTGCACCAGTCATTAGAAGACAAGCAACAGCAAAGCCGCTTTGGGTTTTTTTGGCGCAATCCAATCGTTGCTTGGTTATATTTGCATATCCCTGATTTTCTTGGACTGCTGGTCATTGTATTTGTCGGCTGGGGGCTGTGGACAGTGATAAGCTGGTTGGTTGGGATGTTTGGGCAATCGACTGGGTTTGGGTAAATATAATTACTTATCAGACAGCTCAGTAGAGACAATTCAGTACATAGTAATACACAGAAACGAAAAAAGCGGCAACGATAATAACGTTTGCCGCCTTTTTTATGATTTTAAATAGGGCATTGAAACAAAGGCCGCCTCAGACTTTATTCAGTGATGACTTCTGCTTCAGCACTGACGGCATCAAAGCTAGTGACTTTATTGTTTCGGATAAGGTCGATAGTGCCGCCACCAGCATGACTGACGAGTTGGATACTACCGTCAGCTGATTGATAGGTAGGATTATTGCCTTGGCCTTCTGGTGCACTTAAGGTCATTTTTGGTTGATTGGGGCGGGTAATGATAGCGTTGAGCATACCAGCTGCCGACGTCTCAAAGACTACGGACAAATTCTCACCTGCTGCACTCTTATAACGGACATCAGTGATTTGTGCGCCTTTAATAGCTTGTTCTGGATTAGGTTTTTCAGCGCTATCATTTGCAGTGAGCGTAGTATCACTAAGATCTTTATTTAACTCTGTTAAGCTCATATCACGTTCTGAATCAGTCTGCGCTACATTTTGAGCATCATCTGCATTGCTACCTTCGGCTGCATCAACGTTAATATTAGTCGTTACGGGCGTGGTTTGCGTTGAGGTCTCAGCTGGAGTTATATCAGTTGCTTCAGGTTCTGGATCTTTTTGACAAGCAGTAAGTAGCAACAGACTGAAGAAAATAGCAGGAGCCGTACGATAAAGCAGTTTAGATTTTCGTAAGTTTAGTACTTTTGAGAGAGAAGTATTCATAATCAGCTTTATCCCTTAATAGCGCTCTACGTAAATGGGGCAATTGGCAAGGGTCAACCTGCTATTTATTGACAGTATATTATTACGTATTTACCGTAATCACCAGCTTACGCTGTCCGCCATATTCTTGCAGGTCTCTATGCTCACATAAATAAATCCCTTGCCACATGCCTAGACCTAATCCACCATCGACAAGCGGTATAGTCAAGCTTACTCCAAGCATCATGCTTTTGAGATGCGCTGGCAAGTCGTCTGAGCCTTCTAAGGTATGGCGATACTCTGGCTGATCTTCTGGTGCGATTTTATTGAGCCAATCTTCTGTATCTAGTCTGACCTCTGGATCAGCATTTTCATTGATTGCAAGACTGGCTGACGTATGCAGCAAAAACAGATGAACCAACCCTACCTTGTCAGAGTGAGGTAGCAACTGAGAAATCGCTTCTTCAACCTTTGGAGTAATGATATGAATGCCACGCGCATAGGCGGGTAGGGTAAGGGTTGTTTGGTAATAGCTCATGGGGCATATCTCATTATTAGAGTCGACACTAAATTAAGATATCATAAGACAGAATAAACCGTAGAGAGCATTGCTGTTATTTACACAAGAGCCATTTATTCTTAAACAAGCGGCGTCTGTAGCCGTGTACGATTGGGTGATAGGCGTGCGAGCATTGCCTCTGACAGTGGTGCAAACGACCCTAGCATCATATCTGCTAATGCTTCAGCGCAAATAGGTGCCAATGCATAACCCTTTGCGCCCATCGCACTCATTGTCCATATCCGCTGACTGTTTGCCAGTTGTCCAACGATAGGATGGTAATCAGGCGTTTGGGTGCGAACGCCAGCTCGTCCCTGCCACAGACTCGTATCCGCCGGAATAATAGATGCCATTTCAGGAATAGCATTGATGAGCTTATCTCGGCTAATTTGATGTTCCTCATCACGTATATCAGTACTTGTATCATTGCGGATAAAACTCGCGCCAAGCAATAAATAGGGCTTGTCAGCGACAACAGTATTTAACTTATCATCTCCAGCCTGTGCGTTGAACCGCGCGCAGTAACCACTATATTTAAGCGGTATTTTAGGTAGCTTTGTTAGTTGCTCCGCTGAAAGGGTAAACCAAGATAGCTGCCCACGAATTTTACGACAATCAAAAATACGCTGATCCAATTGATGACTTTCAAAAGCCGCGCAAATGACGATATTATCAGCAGTCATAGTGACAGGATTACGGTTTTCATCGATACCTTCGATACGAACTTGCTGCTCAGTCTCGGTAATTTTATTCACTTCTAACTGCTGAAAGCGAATGAGTGGATGAGTCAGTATGATGTCTTTTAGTGCTTGTGGATTGACCAGGCCAGACTGAGGTAAGTATAAGTTCTCTGATAAGTCCTGCTCTTTTAGGCCACTAGTAATCTGTGCTTGCTCATGCGATAGGGTGGTCGCCATCTCGTCAGGATAGTCGGCAATTTGTTCTGTACCGATATTGGCTTTTATGAGCAAATCAAGGGCGCCAGTCAGTTCAAGTACCGGTGCTGTATTAAGCTGTACGGCTGTTTGATTGAGGTCTCGATATAGCCTGCTGCTATGGAGATAGCCTATGGTATGCAGATGCCCGTCAACATGGTGAATCGGCGTCATTTTGGGCGCAAGTAACGCTCTAGGATTGCCTGATGCACCTGCTAAGGGCGCTGATTTATCTAATAAAGTAACGGTAATACCGCGATTGGCAAGCGACCAAGCTGTGAGCAATCCTGAGACACCTGTACCAATAATGACAGTATTATCGAATGTGCTATAAGTCGTTTCCTGCTTTGCATCGCGACCTTCATTAACACTATCAGTATCACCATTTTCTACATTGGTCATGATGGCCGTTAGCATTTCTCGCTTTCGACCAAAACCTCTGACTTTCTTAATTTGAAAGCCATGCTCTCTTAGTCCACGCTTGGCGATACCTGCACAGCTGTAAGTAGCGGCAGTCGTATGAGGGCGTGATAGACGCTGCATTTGGGCAAAGATACTGTCAGCCCACAACGTACTGTTGCAAGAAGGCGCAAAACCATCCAAAAACCAAGCATCAATATAAGGTGTATGCTGGTTAGAATGGTTTAATGCCAGTTTGCTTAGACTTTCTGCTGCATCACCAAACCACATATCGACAGTTAAGTTATCATGAGAAAAACTTAAACGATGACAGCCTGCAATCAGGGGCGGATATGCAGCCAAAAGTGGCTTAATAAATGCCATTAGTTCAGGCGCGCGCTGACCCCATAACGCAAGTATCTGCGTCAAATCTGCTAGTGGTATAGGGAACTTTTCAGTAGTAATAAAATGTAGGCGAGCCGTTGCTAATTGCGGATTGGTTTCACGCAGTTGTCGCCACAATTGCCACGTTGCTAGTAGATTAAGCCCAGTTCCGAAGCCTAGCTCAGCAATCGTAAAGCATTGCTTTGGTGCAAGGTGTGCTAAACGTTCTGGTAACTGATTGTGCTCTAGAAACACGTGACGAGTCTCTGCCAAACCATCCGCATGAGAAAAGTACACATCCCCAAACTCACCTGATACTGGCACCATATTGCCAGTATCATCCGTTTGCCAGTCAATCTTGGCAGGCGTGATAACGTTTAAATGTTCAGGGTTTTGACGATTAGCGGTAGACATGAGGCACTTCTTAGGAATATCAGTAACGGTAGCTCAATGATCAGCTGTGACGGATCAATGATATCGACATTTGGTCAGACGCAGCGAAGGAGAGTAATGCAAGTCAGTGCTAGCAAAGCTAACGCTACCAGCGCTCACGACGGACAAATACTAACCACGAGACAAAAATACCGACTAATAGACTGATCAAAACGGTAAACGCACCGTATAGAAACAACTGTCCTTTACTTTCGTAAACCAAGACATTTACTTGAGTCTGTAAGTCGTTCACTTGACGCTGTAATTGTGCATTACGGCTGAGCAGTTCTTGATTGGCAGCTGACAATGCTTTAGTAGATGGTTGCAACTGTGCCGCCAAGGTATCATTGATATCTAGCGCTGAGTTTTTAGTTGGCAAAGCGCGCGCCGTTACTGGACCAGTCAAAGGCAGCACTGCTGTCGGATCGGTTGCATCGACAGCAGGTGTTATGGACGCCGCAGGTGCAGCCTGCACCGAAACGGCTGTCACTAACATGAGACCAATCAGGGCACTTTTATAGAAACGGGTAGGTGAAAAAAAGACTCTCTGGATCACGATGCAGCTACTTGATTATTACTGTCAGTTGGCGCTGGCAATGCTTGAACAAATGGTTTGATATCGACATGACTATACACGCCATCACGTAAGTAAGGCTCATCGTTTGCCCATGCTTGAGCCGCTTCGATAGAATCAAAATCTGCAATGATTAAGCTGCCTGACATATCGCTCTTGCCATGCTCGATAGGCGTTGGCCCCGCGATAACGAGACGACCCTGTTGATGCAGTGCTTTTAGGCGTTCAATATGTTCAGTACGAGTAATCAGACGTTGTGCACTGCTATTAGCCACGTCATGACCAATGATGGCAAATAAAGACATGAGACTTCCTTAGTGAATAATAAAAAAGTAATGATGAGCTTATATGGGCTTAATATAAACGTCATAGCAATAAAGTGATTGATGCTATGACAAGGCAACAGAACTATTTAGTGGCTTTGTCCGTCAGCGCAGGGTTGAGATGCTTTTTCAACACGGCAAATTGAGCCACGACAAACACCAGCATAATCGGAATCCAGCCATAGGTCTTAAAGTTGATCCAAGCTTCATCTGACATTGTGAACGCTGTGATATAATGTAATACAGCCATTAGGGCAAAAAACAGTGCCCAAGCAACGGTCAGCTTTTTCCAGCCGCTAAGCGTCAGGGTAAATACCTCTTTCATAGCAAGCTGCATCAATGGCTTATTAATAGCGGCACTGACGAATAGCGTCAACGCAAAAATACCATTGATAATGGGCGATTTCCAACGCAGATAAATATCATCACGCAGCAGTAATGTGCCGCCGCAGAATAAAATCGTTAATAATAAGACAACCCATTGCTGCTTATCAAACTTACCTTTTTGACGAATAAAATGAATGGCGTAAACGATAATAGTGGCGACGAGCAAAGCCCCTGCCGCGGCTAAAATACCGTTATAACGCGCCGCGATAAAAAAGGCAATTAAGGGAATAAAGTCTAATAATGCTTTCATAGCAAAGGGTATATCCAACAAAAACGTATGGGGTAGTTTACACGTCTACTGCACCAAAAAAAAGCAATCAACACGATAATCATGCGATATCCGCAACCTACAGAGTAATACTTTCTTATTGCGCCTGATGACCATGCCGCTGGCCAAATATAAACACGAATACAGCACCAATAACTGCTAAATCTACAGAATGAGCAAGACAAATCACAATACTCATAATAGTAATAATGACTAGTCTGCTCACTAGCTTTTATTCTACTCTTATTTTATTTAACACTTTAAGGCTCAGCTTATGAAAATCGACTTACATTGCCATAGTACTTGTTCAGATGGTACCTATGCACCGACCGAGGTCATACAGCGTGCCCATGCAGCGGGCATTAACGTATTGGCATTGACTGACCATGACACGTTGGCAGGAATTGACGAGGCAAGGGTCGCTGCCAGTGCCTGCGATATGCAGATTATTAATGGCGTTGAAATCAGCTGTGAACATACATTAAGCGGTGGTTACGGAAAGAATAAGTCTACCAATAAAATTATTCATGTACTTGGACTGGACTTTACTGATCGCGAAAAAATGCATGCAACGTTGCAGCAACTGCAAGACAGTCGAGCAACTCGTGGTCAGCGTATCGCCGAAAAATTGAGTGAATTATTAGATATTAATTATGATGAGCTATGGCAGGCAGTGCTCGATAAAGCAGGCGGCAACCCACAAGCAGTCGGCCGCGCCCATATTGGACAGGTATTGTTTGAGCGCGGTGAAGTCAAAACCGTTCAAAAAGCCTTTGATAAGTACCTAGCAGATAATAAACCTGCTTATGTAGCAATCGAGGCGCTGACGATGCAGCATGGTATCGAGCTGATTCATGCTTGCGGCGGCAAAGCGGTGCTCGCACATCCCACGCGATATCAACTATCAGCGACACGCGTGCGTAAACTGATTGAAGAGTTTGCGCAGCTTGGCGGAGATGCTTGTGAACTACCAGCCACTAGTGAGCCAATTAGTACCCGCAGAATGGTCGACCGTAGCATTGCTGAGCATGGTCTTGCGGCATCTATTGGTAGTGACTTTCATGGTAGTAACATGCCTTGGCGAAGTTTGGGCGATGTTCCTACTTTAAATGATGATCAGCAAGGGGTTTGGGAGTCTTTTGCAACGCTTGCTTAATGAGTGAGATTTACCTTTTTACAGTTATTTCTAATAAGGTTACTTCTAGTAAGGTTACTTCCAATAGTGATAAGGCCTTATTTATCATGATGAGTAAGGCCAAAATAGCTACGTAAACATAATTACATTCATAGAGAAATTATTGGGAAATAAATGCGTAAAACAGATTGATAATTTAGGTATAAATTGCCACACTGAATAGACCTTAATCGTGGCTCACGGCTCGCTATTTTTTAACTCTATAAATTTGACTATCTGCGGTAGTGCATTATGGCTGTATATAAGTTCTATCTAGGCCACAGAGAGCTTTCTAAGGCTGTTTTTGAGTGGGATGCTGCTGATAGGACAGCTCTACTAACAGCATTTATGATGATGGAGGTTTTTTCACATTGGCTATGGTGCTTATTTGTATGGTATCGCCGCGATACTTATAGTGTTTACATTGATATCAACCTGCTCTATCCAGTATGGACTAGCGTGTCTATAGTTGGTGTTTTCTTACTATGGATGTCCAGTCGTTTTTCACCAGTTAGAAGCGTCATTAGCAATCTGCACATATGGCAAGCTTTAATCATCACTATTTATAGTGTCTATATTACTTTTATTGTCGCCATACTAGGGCATAGTAGTCTGGTAACGGGTGTATCACTAGTAGGTGGTGCTATGCTAGGAATGATGCTCATTAACCGGAATTACGTTTGGCGAGCATTTATAGGGCAAATTATTGCGATCTTAGTAGTATCGCTGCTTCCTTATTTTGGTATTACGATACCCAATCTACGCCAACTTACGGCAACCACGCTTCCTCCTAGTATTCATAGTTATATGACTCATAGTGATATGACTATCATCAAAAATGAGGCGTTGACCTGGGAGGGTCTTAATCACCTGCGTCAATCTTCCAACCTTTTGTGGCGCTCTACTCATATTTATATGTCGCTACCAAAAGCTATTTTTATCATTTATATGTTTCGTATTTTGTTAGTGTCATTAGATGACAGTCGAAGAGAAACCTTACGACATGCCAATCAGGACGAGCTTACTCAGCTTAAAAATCGTCGCTACGGTTTGAAAAAAATGAAGTATGCTTTGGCTACTGTGCGAGAATATCAAGATTTAAGCGTCATGCTGTTAGATTTGGATTGGTTCAAACAGATCAACGATAATTATGGTCACGATGTAGGTGATCAGGTTCTGATTGAAGTCTCACAGACACTATCACAATCATTAACAGATAAGACTATCATCAGTCGCTACGGCGGCGAAGAGTTTTTAATTGTATTGCCAGATACGAAGCATGATAGCGCTATGATGATAGCCGAGCAACTACGACTGAATATCGCTGAACATGTCATGAAGATTGAAGGTCTGGCTGATTTTAATGTGACAGCAAGTTTTGGGCTATATACTTTAACTCATGAAGAACGAGCTTGTATTGTCCAAGGGTATGAAAAGATTACGCAGCAAAAGACCGTCGCTCGAACATCACCTCTTATCAAGCCAATTGCTACTCAGCGCGCGGAAAGCCAAATTGCCTCAATACAAAAGCTGCCTAGTGATATTTGCCAGCGTTTGATTAGTACAGCAGATAAAGCCTTGTATGAGGCTAAGCACCGTGGTCGCAATCAAGTTGTTAGCGCAAATGAGATGTGGGCTGAAAAAGAAGGCGGTAAGCAATCGCTTTATAAAAGTCGCTAGTCGTTCATAAACAGCCATACCGCTAACACTGTATAAGTATTATTAGTATGGCTGATATTCTATTGATTGGTCCAATTGAGGCTTCGATTTGATACAATCAAGACGCTAATTGCTGTACCAAGCTTGCGAGCACACTTGTGGCAAAGCTACCCGTAGTTAAAGTAAAGTTTAATACCAGTGTTTGATCGTCCGACCACTCCCAACTTAACGCCTCAATCGGTAGACGTAGCGCTCGTCTTTGCGCCTTAATATCGCGCTGCTCTAATCCAGTTGCTAGTTGCATGAGTAGGGGGCTGTGTTGTACTACCGTGGACTCTAAATCTGCAGCGCTACCAGTGACTTTATCGTTACCCGTGCCCCATAGCACGGCAGTTGGATGAATATCGCCACTGTCAATACGAGCATGCAACGTATCATCTAGTGCCTCACTAGTGAATATCGATCCTGAACCATCTAAATTAAACACCTCGCCTGCTAGGCCAGTGTTCCAGCTGCCATCACGCACTCGCGCTGCCAATATCTCATTAAATATTAAACTACGTGCAGCAGACAATTCCATCGTATTTTGCTCGCGCGGTGCACGTTTGCGTTTGCTCTTTTTTGGTTGCGGGCGAGGCTCTCGCGGTGGACGAGCAAACAGTGATAAAGCTTCTCTGACGTTGTTACCCTGACGGCCAAAACGCTGTGGACCAAAATAATTGGGTACGCCACTTTCACCAATGCGTGTTAGATGATGCTCGACGGCCTCTTTTGCAGATAGGAGTTGCTCAGGTGATACATTGTTTTCATTATTTTCGTCACTAGCGCTCGCAAACTGAATATCACGTAAAGTAATAACAAACTGATTGGCACGGTGCGTACCGCGATTGAGTTTTTTATTGTGCCAATGCTGCGCAAGGATAGTGACAGTCTCATTTTCGCCGATGTCCACTGGTGCAAACTCAGTAGGCGGCAATTGCTTCTTTGGTATACGCAAACTAAACCACTGGGTCGTCAACGCATGACGATCCTTCAACCCTGAGTAGCCAACATCACGTAACGGAATGTCTGCCCACTCTGACAGTAGTTTCGCCAGATAAGCAGTATTCATGCCTGATTTTTCGATATGTAGCCATAAATGCTCACCTTCACCAGTGAAGTCTAATGGCAATAGCTCATTAACGATAAAATCAGTCGTATTAGCCTTGTAAGTCGCTTGCTGTATTGGCTGCAAACTTGGCTGAGGCAAGTTAGCAGTATCTGTAATAGCGGCGATATCCATATGAGCTAGGTCAATTTGCTCACTGGCTGTTGGATCAATAGCTACAGCTTGGCTATCTAAACCGGCTCCAGCAGTAGTGGTTATGTCGTTTTGGTTGTCTTGAGAAGTCATAAGGTCGTCTTTTATTTTGTTTAATAATGATGATTAGAAGTAAAAAGAGTGCGGAAAATAAAGTCGCATAATTACGTTTTGCAACGCAGCAAACATACAAAAAAACATCGTGTGCGCGGCGCTCTTGCTACTATCAATGCATATTAAAAATAATAGGATAAGTTGAATTTGTCTGGTTGGTTACGGTCATTTTCAACCTGCTGTCATTAGACATCATTATAACTGTTAAGGAAGCATTATGACCGACGCAACGATCAACACAGTTACCATCAGTAAAGCGGATATCCCAAGCGGTGGTATGAAATCATATAAGCAAGAAGATGATAGTATCATTTTAATCACTCGCGATGACGATGAGTTCCGTGCATTCGATGGCAAATGTCCACATGCGGGCGCAGACTTGGGTAACGGATTACGCTGTGGCAATCGCGTAGTTTGTCCTTGGCATCATGCGACTTTTGATAGTCGCGATGGTTCACTATTAGAGCCGATAGCGACTAAAGGCTTGACCCAGTATGAGCTGATTCATGATGGTGATAATTTGACAGTCGATACCTCAGCTCAGGTAACGGGACGGGTCGAAAATGATAAATTAATTGACACCCATACTATTATCGTTGGTGGTGGCGGTGCAGGATTTATGACGGCCGACCAGTTGCGTCAGGGTGGCTATGGCGGCAAGATTACATTGATTAGTAAAGAGGATAAGGCTCCTTACAATCGTCCTTTATTATCCAAAGCGTTTTTGGCAGGTAAGATGGACGAGGATAAGCTGCTATTGGGCGGTGCTGACTGGGCGGATAACAATAATATTGAGTTACGCCTCAACCAAACGGTTGGCGAAGTGCTACCCAATGAAGCGACCGTCGTCATCGAAGATGATGATGGCAACAGCGAGCGACAAACTGCAGACTTCTTGGTTGTCGCCACTGGTGCTAAACCAAACTTACCACCTATTACAGGTGCTAACATAGATGGCGTATATACGCTACGTAGCATGAGTGATGCCAAATTAATTAAAGCGGCCAGTCATGATCAGCATGTGGTGATCATCGGTACAGGTTTTATCGGCATGGAGACCGCTTCAGCATTAGCACAAGCAGGCACGACAGCTTCTATTACAGTGATTGGGCAAGGTAGCCGTGTGATGGGCAATATTGTCTCTGAAACGGTGAGTAATGCCTTAATTAAATTGCATGAAGAGAAGGGCATCAGTTTTGTGTTTGACGCAACCGTCAATGAAATTACTAAGGTTGATCGTCAAGTGAACAAGGATGGAGATAACAATAATCAGGCTTTCTCAAATGTAGGCGGGGTTATGCTGGCGAATGGCGAGCATATTGATGCTGATATCGTGATATTGGGTACTGGCGTGTCTCCACGTACAGAGATATTGAGCGAAGTTAACGATCCAGATGGTGTACAAGTCGATGCACATCTACAGCTGCGCGATGGTGTCTACGCACTGGGTGATATCGCTAAAGCTAGCAACCAAATGGGTCGCATGCGTATTGAGCATTGGCGCGTAGCATTGCAGCATGGCATGGTCACAGCTGCTGCGATATTAAATGATGACAGTGTCGATTCACTGGAAGCGCGTATTCCTTTCTTTTGGACCATGCAATATGGCAAGAGCCTACGCTATAGCGGTCATGCCGCGACACCAGATTACAATATCCTATTTGGTACGCCAGATACGCATGATTATATAGAATACTACTTCGATGATGAAGGCGAGGATACACGGGCTAGTGCAGCAAGTACGCTTGGACGTGATAAAGAGTTGGTTGCCTTCTCTGAGTTATTACGCCGTGGTCATGCGCCGACACGTGCGCAGCTTAATGCAGGTCTTGATATTATTGAGCAAGCGCATGTATTATCGCGCTAGTACTATAAAACAATAAGTATTAGTATTTAAGCTGACTTACCGATCTAAGTCAGTTTTTTTATATGAGTGAAAAAGGAAAAATTATAATATGAGCGAAAACAATATAAATAGCAGCAATATAAAAACAGACCACTTTAATAAAGAGTCGGTATTTTTGCGTGAAGCGACATTAGAGGATATTGGCGCACTTGAGCAGTTATTGAATTGCTGCTATCGCGAGACAGCAGGCTGGACCAATGAGGCCGATTTGATAGGTGGTATCAGGACTACATCAGCGGAGCTCGCTGCTGTTATCAATGACCCTAACCACTATTACTTTGTTTATCCGAAAACCACAACGGGCAATCGTGAGGGAGATGAGACGGGTGAGATACTTGGCTGTATCGCTGTCGATATCAAAACTGATGCTGCCTCAAATAAGAAAGCCTATATCGGCATGTTTGCGGTACATCCTGTGCTACAAGGGAAGGGTGTTGGCAATGTGATACTACATGCAGCTGAGACCTTTGCAGATCGCCACTTACAGTCACTGAATCAGCCTAGCCGACTGACTATGTCTATCCTAAGTCATCGTCCTGAGCTTTTGGCTTACTATCAGCGCCGTGGCTATCAGTTCAACGGTAACAAAATGCCGTTTCCAAATGATGGCAATAATGGCGAGCCAAAGCGTGATGATTTAGAGCTATTAGAACTAGAAAAATTCGTTAGCTAATCAAGTTGGCTTAGTAAAAAACACTAAAAAATATTCTATCTCGCTCAACCCCAAAAATGTCCAAAGGTCATAAATAGACCAATACTCAGCAGCATAAATGCCACAATGATTAGGCGCTTGAACCAGTTAAATGCTGGCAAGCGCGTGGCATTATCATCCGACATTAGATAAGCGAACAAAAACAATAGGCTTGCTGCCAAGGTCATGATGCCAAGCCCAATCGGTAATATAAATAAGTACACCTGCCACACAGTCATCTCTCAACGGTCAGTATTAATCGCATCATAACAGCATCAGGATTGCGCTGTCAGTATGCCTTGCTTTAAATTTCTTAATGCAAATAATAATTAGAAAAATACAGTAGTCATCAGTGCGATATAAAAGTAATGAGTCAGTTTTAGACCTACGAAGCTATATGCTTACGTCATGACTGAAAATAAAAAAGGACGCTCAAATGGCATCCTTTTTTATAATAGCTAAGAATAAGAGAAACGTTAAACAGTGAGCTTAACGCATCGTCACAAACTCTTCCGAGCCAGTTGGATGAATGGCAACGGTATTATCAAAGTCAGCCTTAGTCGCGCCCATTTTGATAGCGACTGCGAAGCCTTGAATCATCTCATCGACGCCAAAACCAATACCATGCAAACCAATGACTTTTTCGTCATTGCCCAAGCATACTAGCTTCATGGTGCATTTTTGACGATGTTGAGTGACCGCGCTATACATATCGGTAAAGCTTGAGGTATAACACTTGATGTTTTCTTTGCCATAGTGTTCTACCGCGTCGATTTCAGATAGCCCAATCGTACCGATAGCCGGATGAGTAAAAATCACGGTCGGTATCAACGAGTAGTTCAAATGCTCATTGGGCTTATTGTTAAACAAACGCTCGGATAAACGACGACCTGCGGCAATCGCTACGGGCGTTAAATCTACGCTGTTCTCGATAATATCGCCAACCGCATAAATACCATCGACGTTGGTGTTTTGGAATTTATCGACTTTAATTTTACCCGTCTCGGTTGTCTCGACCCCTGTCACTTGCAGATTGATTCCATCAGTCGATGGTGCACGACCAATCGCCCAAATCAAGCAGTCAACAGTATCGATACAGTCTTCACCGCCATCGTGGGTGGTTAAATCGAGACTGTCATCGTCATTTTTATTGACTTCACTGATCACCGTGTTGGTGTGTAATGTGATGCCAGCTTGTTCCATTTCTATCAGCAAAGTCTCTACGATAGTATGGTCAAACGTACGTAGTGGCGAGTGTTTACGTACATACAAATGCACTTCGGCACCCAGACTGTTTAACACGCCTGCGATTTCGACAGCGATATAGCCTGCACCCACAATCGCCACGCGTTTTGGCAAATGATTCAACGCAAAGAATCCATCAGAATCGATGCCGTATTCTGCGCCTTTGATATCTGGCTGAATCGGATGACCGCCCGTAGCAATCAAAATATGGTCTGCGGTAATCAGCTCGCCATTTACTTCTACGGTATTGGTATCGACAAATTTGGCAAAGCCTTTGATCACTTCGACGCCGTTCTTTGCCAAGTTATTGTCATAAGCGCGGTGAATGTTTTCGATATATTGTTGACGGCTCTGTACTAGTTTCTGGAAGTCAAAACCTTTAACATCGACATCAAAACCATAGTCTGGTGCATATTTATGGATGGCTTCAGCCACTTGGGCGCCATACCACATGACCTTTTTGGGAACACAGCCCAAATTCACACAAGTGCCACCCAATTGATTGGCTTCGATAATGGCGCATTTTTTGCCATAGCTGGCTGCACGGTTGAGTGACGCGATGCCGCCGCTACCACCGCCAATAGAGATATAGTCATAATGTTTGGTCATAATACGGTCTCTTTATTAAGTTGTTATGGGTGCTGTTTCTGACTCTACTGTAATGGGTCTTATCATCCATCTTACAAGTTTTTTATGGTTAGCGTATGTTGAATCGCTTGACTACAAATGGTATTTAATTAAGAAAAGCCCAACATCTAGATATTTAAATCTACCTATAACCACTTATACAATAGGACGACGTCTATAAAATAATAGTCCCGGAATAGACAAGCCAAGTACCAATCCTGAGGTCACAAATAACGCTTCGAACAAATACACCATCATTTGGCTAAATAACTCGTCTGAAAAGCCAAAATAGCCGATCTGTACCATACTGACCATCGCCTTATAGGCGGCGATACCAGGCATCATGCAGATGACACTGGGCGAGATGAGCGCTTTGGGAGGTAGAGTATATTTCTTAGAAAAATACACGCCCAAAAAGCTAGCAAGCATCGCGCCAAAAAAGCTAGCAACCACGATATGAATGTGTTGATAAACGAGCGCTGTCTTTAACCCAAAGCCAAATGCGGTCATCAGTAAACACGGCAAGATATAGCGTTTGGGTACGCTAAACATTAGCGTCCAACCAAGGGTAATGATACAAGACAGTACGACGGTTTTAATAAACCACATCTTAAAACCCCCAGTGCTGTATGCGAAGTAAAACCAGTGCCATTACGATACCGACACACGCGGATAAGGTGAGCATATAGGTAAAGACCGCACGCCCAACGCCAATATTGACATAGCCTTTGAGTATGTCTGAGAACGAGTTAATCAACGGAAAGCTGGGCACCAGTAGCAACACACTAGAGGCAACAGCGATATCGGCATTATTACCAATATCAAAATAATAGGTCGTCGCCCCAATGAGGGAGGCAATAAAAGCGGTCACAATGACAGTGATAAAGGGATTAAAGTGGTGCTTGGATAGATAAATACGGGTGAGCATCGCCACCATACCTGCGATGAAAGTCACCGCTGTAATCGACCAACTACCTCCATTCAGATAAGCAAACGCCGCACAAGAGGCACCAACAAATATACTTACGAGCCATGTTGGATATACGGTCTTATCCAACTCATCAAAGGCAAGGGTCGTGCGGTCAATTAAATCGGTACTATCGACAGTGGCTTCAGTCTTATTGACGATTTGCTGAATTTGTACCAACAGATTGACATTAATACTCTGATTAATCGTGTCTCTAGTAGTGGTGATACAGCGCTCGTCACAGATAGTCGTCAGGGTGATAGCATTAAAGTTCAGCGAGCATTCGACGCTGTTCATTCCCAAGGCAAGACCCAAACGTTTGGACAAGTCCACCACCACGGCAGACTCAGCGCCATACTGCATAAGGAGTAATCCGCAGCGCACGCATAGTCGAGTAATACGCTGCTGCTTTACGTAGCTGATAGAAGTCATTGGAGGAATATGCATATTGGCTGCGATATCGATATGGATAGAGGTAAAGATAGCATAACTTGCCGTGCTTATTTGCTACTATTATAAAGCGTAAACCACTGTCACAAGGAGAATAAAATGCATATCGCTATCTTAACGCTGACTTTTGCGCTACCTGGCTGTAGCTCATTAAAAGAAAAGCGCCAACGTATGGGCGGCCTGAACGCACGTTTTGGCAATACGCCAAGCGTTGCGGTGTGCGAAAGCGGTGAGCGTGATCGGCATGACGCCAGCGAGTGGACGTTTGTGATCGTTGGACTGTCCAAACGTGAGGTCGAGTCGCAGTGCAGTCAGATCGAAGAAAAAATAGAACGCACGGTGGATGCAAGGATGATGAATGTGGAGCGGGAGTTTATTTAGTTAGTAGACCGGACTTCATAACAAGATTGCTATGAAGTCAATTTCGATTAATGAGGGGGTTATGAAACAACAAAAATAGTGATAAAAGTTATTGTACTTCGTAATTAAATTTATTTATCGGTATAGGGTGCACTTTTATTTCTTATATGGAACAGTAGCGTATTTGCAAAAATGCAGGTTTGCTTTATCTATGATAAGCCCACAAATTATTCTAATTGAACGTTGCAAATACAACATTTTTCGCCATAAATGCTAGTGTCTGTTTTCCCTTTCCAATTTCACTACATACATCTGCTGTTGTTTTAGAAACTAGTCTAGTTTTACCATTTTTGTCTTTATATTCTACCTGCAAATTATCTTTGTCAGTATACCACCATAAATTATACAGAAATTGAGAGGAGTATACGGCTCTATTATCTTCCTCACCTATGAGTAAGTCTTGAACAACCAAATAAGCATTATCATCATTAGTCTTAAGAGATATCATTTTGAACTGTGCAAGGCTGATTACCATGTAGATAGAAGCTGCCATTGCTTCTGGTCTTAACTTTGGTTCTTCTTTTATGTGAGCTCTTAAAGATTTTATTTCCTTATAGTTATCCCATTGGAAAATCTCTCTTGCAAGCTTTATTGCATTGTAGTAACACAATACATTTTGTAAGGTTAATTCGAGATCTGAAAGGGTTGATTCAAACTCTATTTTTTTGTCCCCTTTTCCATAGCTACATTTAACTACTCCATTTTTTTGAAGACTAGCATTGTGATGGTAAGACATGTTTCTCAATTGACTTACCCTAATATTCAGAGGTTTTGGTCTAAGCAACTTCTGGAAGTCGTTATGTTCTAGAAAGTCTACTAATATCCCTAGATCATAATCATCGACTTTTTCCTTAGAAAATTTATCACCTTTTATAAGTTTATTTAGCTGAAATAGTTCTTTTAAAAGTGGCTTGGATGCTCCTTCAATTACAAGTCCTATTGATTGTAGGATATAGTTATGATAATCCTCTACATCAAAAAAATTTTTCTGCTTTTTTTCACTATTTAAGAAAGTCCAGAATTTAGAAAGTCCTTCTAAAAAATCATCGCCATAATCAAACATTGTTTCAAGAGTATACTTAGAGTCTATTGAGTATGCATCATTGTAGAGTTTAAGAATTTTTTCTGTAAACTCAAACTGTTCTCTTGTCTTAAAAGCTATAAAGTTAATCCAGGTTTCAAGATAAAGATCGATAGAAGTTTCTTCAAAAAAATTCTGATTTTTGAAGTACGGCTTGAACATAATTATTATAAATTCTTCTATCTGAGAATGTGTCAATCCTTCCTCATATAAAAATGGTATTGGGTTACAGTCCTCAAATTTCTCAAAGAATTGGGTATAGTCTTTCATAATATCTTTTCCAGTATGAATGTATAAACGAGATTAATTATAGCAAACGTAGGCTAAATATTTTGCCTCACTATGATTTATAGTACTCACACAAGTTACTCTACCCAACACAAAAAGGCCACTCCTGAAAGAGTAGCCTTTTCTCAATCATTATCTAATTTGTCTTAGCTTACGTCTTTTAATCCTTGCTCAAGCATCGGCTTCAAAAACTCACCCGTGTGTGAGCCCTCGACTTCCGCCACTTCCTCAGGCGTACCCTCCGCGATAATCATGCCGCCGCCTTTACCGCCTTCAGGGCCAAGATCAATTACCCAATCCGCCGTTTTGATAACATCCAAGTTGTGCTCGATGACCACGATGGTATTACCTTTATCGCGTAGGGCATGCAGGATATTGAGCAGCTTATCGATATCATGGAAATGCAAACCAGTGGTTGGCTCATCCAAGATATATAGCGTCTGTCCCGTATCACGTTTGGCAAGCTCACGCGCCAGTTTGACTCGCTGTGCTTCACCACCTGATAGCGTTGGGGCAGACTGACCCAAGCGGATATAGCTCAGACCAACATCCATGAGCGCTTGCAGGCGACGATAAATCGCTGGAATGGCTGAGAAGAACTCAGTCGCATCTTCAACAGTCATATCAAGCACGTCAGCGATGGTTTTACCTTTATAGTGAATCTCTAAAGTCTCACGGTTATAGCGTTTGCCTTCACAAGTGTCACACGGCACATACATGTCAGGTAAGAAATGCATCTCAACTTTGATCAGACCATCACCTTGACACATCTCACAGCGTCCGCCTTTGACGTTGAAGCTAAATCGACCGGCTTTGTAACCACGAGCCCGCGCTTCTTGCGTTTGTGCAAACATCTCGCGCACTGGCGTAAAGACACCGGTATACGTCGCTGGATTTGAGCGCGGTGTACGACCGATTGGGCTTTGATCGATATCGACCATTTTGTCCAAATGCTCAAGACCGCTAATGCTCTCAAACTTATCGGCAATCAGCGTTGAGGCATTATTTAACTGAGTCGCTGCCAATGGCATAAGCGTACGATTAATCAAGGTTGATTTACCCGAACCTGAGACACCCGTCACACAAGTCATGATACCAACAGGAATGGTCAAATCTACATCATGTAGGTTGTTACCTGACGCGCCTTTTAGCTCGATGGTCATCGGTACTTTTTTGGCTTTGGCCTTACCTTTGACTTCCATATCGATGGTTTTGGCTTTATGGCGGACAGTTGGAATCTCGATTTTTTTCTTACCAGACATATATTGTCCAGTCAGCGACTCTTTGTTTGTCATGATGTCATCGACCGTACCTTGGGCGATAATATGACCGCCATGTACGCCTGCACCGATACCAATGTCGATGACGTGATCCGCTTGGCGAATCGCATCCTCATCATGTTCAACGACCAGTACCGTATTGCCCAAGTCACGCAAGCGCGTTAAGGTTTTTAGCAGACGATCATTGTCACGCTGATGCAGACCGATTGACGGCTCATCAAGTACGTACATGACGCCCATCAAACCTGCACCGATTTGGCTAGCCAGACGAATACGCTGTGCTTCACCACCCGATAGTGTCTCGGCGGAGCGGGCTAGTGTTAAATAATCAAGCCCGACGCTCACAAGAAAGTTTAAGCGCTCATTAATTTCTTTAAAGATTTTTTCCGCAACTTCACCTTTATGACCGCCAATCTTTAGCGTTTTATAATAGTCAGCCGCATCACCGATAGATAGCTTAACGATTTCTGCAATGGTCTGGTCATCAACACGGACATTACGCGAGATTTCATTTAGACGTGCGCCGTCACAGACGTTACAAGTGGTATCTGCCAGATATTTAGCCAACTCATCACGAACGAGGTTGCTTTGAGTCTTGGCATAACGACGCTCTAGGTAAGGAAGCACGCCTTCAAACGGTACCGTCTTATTGGTTTTACGACCGCGCTCATCAGTAAAGTTAAAGGTCAGCTTTTCTTTACCCGAGCCATGCATGATGAGATCTTGCTGCGCTTTTGGCAGCTCTTGCCACGGCGCATCCATATCAATCTTAAAGTGTTTACAAACAGTCGAAAGCAAACCAAAGTAATACGCATGGCGCTTATCCCAACCATTAATCGCGCCTTGATTGAGCGATTTTTCATGGTGAGTAATCAGCTTTTCGGCTGAGAAATACTGACGTTTACCGAGACCATCACAGCTTGGGCAAGCACCATACGGATTGTTAAAGCTGAACATACGCGGCTCAAGCTCAGACACTGCGCGATCACAGACAGGGCATGAATGCTTGGCTGACATTACTTGGTTCTCGTCACCGCCTTCTTTTGGATTACCATCCATAAAGTGTAGCGTGACCAGTCCTTGTCCCAAACGTAGCGCTGTCTCTAAGCTCTCAGCGACACGGTTGCCCAAGTCATCACGGACTTTAAAGCGATCGACCACCACTTCGATGGTATGTTTTTTCTTTTTATCTAGGGTCGGTAGCTCGTCAGTGTCATAGACATCACCATCGACGCGCACACGGACAAAACCTTGTCCAATCAGCTGCTCAAGCAAGACGGTATGCTCACCTTTACGCTCGCGAATCACCGGTGCCAAAATCATAATTTTGGTGTCATCTGGTAAGGCCATGACCTGATCGACCATCTCAGTGACCGACTGCGCGACCATTGGCTCACCGTGCTCAGGGCAATATGGCGTACCGATGCGTGCATATAGCAGGCGCAGATAGTCATAAATCTCGGTAATCGTACCGACGGTCGAGCGTGGGTTATGGTTGGTTGATTTTTGCTCGATAGCAATCGCAGGGGATAGACCCTCGATACTATCGACGTCAGGTTTCTCCATTTGCGAGAGGAACTGACGCGCGTAGGCCGATAAACTCTCGACATAACGACGTTGCCCTTCCGCATATAGCGTGTCAAATGCCAAGGAAGATTTACCAGAGCCAGATAGGCCAGTGATTACCACGAATTTATCTCGTGGGATGTCTAAATCGATGTTTTTTAAGTTATGAGTACGTGCGCCGCGTATTGCGATATGGTCATGTGCCATCGGTTACAGGTTTCCTATTTGCTAAAAGGGGATTGGGAAATATCTCAAGCTAAAAAGTAAATACAGATCAGTAAAGTGGTTGGTTAAAACGTGAATAATTCTAAATTTATGATGTTGTTATAAGTAGTGTTGTTATTAAGAGTATCGTTATAAAGGTACATATATTGATAAGGTAAAAGTTCTGTTAGCCTAGTTATTCATTTTCTATTATTGTTTGGCTTTATGTTGCTTGTCGCTCCTATGACGATTTTTTATAGGACTAAGCAAATCTAAATCAAATCAGTGTTAAGTAACAGGCATCGTTTGTTATGGTTTTGACCAAAAATGTCATTTTATAGAAGCGTTCGTCGTTACGTAGATATGGTGAGTGAGCCGTTAATTGTGCTGACAACGTTTTACTTTATTGTCATGGCGACAGCATTATTCAAGGTATCACTGTGCATCTGATGCACTTGGTAACAAAATAATCTCGTAATATGAATGGCTTGGGTTGAGGGCGCATACGTTACTGCACCAGTAAGACAAAAGTCTCGGCAACCAAACGGCGAATGTCTTATACTAGGGGGCTTGATTTATAGGCCAATGCCTTGATAAACCAGTAGTGATAAATCACGGTATGGCACAGTGTTAGTCGTGAAAGATAGCAATGAGCAACCAGCAATGATCAACCAGTGAGGCAAGTATGAATAGCGTAGAGAAACGGGCAATCCTCGGAGTCGGTGGCATCTTTGCCTTACGTATGATTGGCTTGTTTATGATTGTGCCTGTATTTTCTGTCTACGGTGACAATTATGCACACGCAACGCCGTTTTTGATTGGTTTAGCCGTTGGTATTTATGGATTGGGGCAGGCCATCTTTCAGATACCGATGAGTTTGGCTGCTGATAAATTTCCGCGTAAGCCTATTATCTTTTTAGGATTGATACTATTCGCTGTCGGCGGCATGATTGCAGCAAATGCGACAGATATTTATGAAGTGATCATTGGTCGAGCGCTGGCGGGTAGTGGTGCGGTCTCTGCTGTGCTTATGGCACTATTGGCTGATGTGACTCGTGAAGAGATGCGTACCAAGGCGATGGCCACGATGGGTCTGACGATTGCGACCTCTATTATGCTTGCGTTTGCTTTTGGTCCATTATTAGTCGGCTCGCTCGGTATCTCTGGACTGTTTTGGTTGACTTCAGGATTTGCTATATTGGCGATGCTGCTATTGGTGGTAGTACCGACGCCTATGCGCGTGCTTAAGCATAACTTAGATAATAAAACCATCAGTCAACAGTTAGCGACTGTCCTCAAGATTGGTGATCTTAACCGCTTACATATCGGTATCTTTGCGCTACATCTGACGATGACGGCGATATTTGTGATATTGCCGCACCAGCTCAGTGACGTACTTGGCTTGTCAGTACGTCAGCAAGGCATGGTTTATTTGCCGCTATTGTTTATTGGCTTCGCCATCGCGATACCATTTATTATCATCGCTGAAAAGAAACGCAAAATGCGTCAGGTGTTTTTGGGTGCGATTGCATTAATGACCGCCGCTTTAGCAATACTCGCGCTTGGTAGTCAGGTCGGTGTTGGTATTATATTTGGTTTGCTGCTGTACTTTATGGGCTTTAATTTACTTGAGGCAACGATTCCTTCGTGGATATCTAAGCGTGCACCAGTCGCCAATAAAGCGACCGCAATGGGGCTTAATTCCTCTAGTCAGTTCTTTGGTGCATTTGTCGGCGGGGCAATGGGTGGTCTGTTATTAAGCCAGCCTAATTTGTTAGCGTGGGGCATACTGGCTATTATTATGGGTGCCGCATTGCTTATCATCATTCCCATTTCTCAGCCACCTTATCTATCGAGCACAACGGTTACTATTCCTAAAGATATCAATATTCAAGACTGGTCACGGCAAATGCTAGCAGTAGATGGCGTTGATGAGCTGGTCGTCATGGCAAAAGAGCAAGTCGCTTATTTAAAGTTAGATAAGACACAGTTGACGGATGATTCACGTCAGCAGCTATCGAGTTTGGCGCAGAGTCCGTTAGATATTTAATACGATATATAACAGCTTTAGGCTTATGTTTTTATATAGAAACAAAGCCAAATAGCAAAAATTGCACAGACAGCAATCTCATAAACGACCAATATCAATCAGTGGAAACTAACTATTTATCTCTATTTAAAAGGAATTAATATGAGTAAATTTAAGATGTTGTATGGTAGTGTCATCGAGGGTAAAAAGAAGGCGCATCGCTCAATAGCTAAGTTAACAGTAGGTCTTGGTTTATCAGCCATGCTATTGACTTCTGGTTGTGCTACGCAAAATATTCAGGCCTATCAGAGCACCACCCCAACACTCGACATGCACGAGTTTTTTTCGGGTCAAATCGATGGTTGGGGTATGTTCCAAGGTCGAAATGGTGAGGTCAAAAAGCGCTTTTATGTCGATATTGATGCAACCCATGAGGGAGATGATGTCATTGTCCTAAACGAGAAGTTCTCGTGGGCAGATGGCACAAAATCGCAGCGCATATGGCGTCTGACTGAGCAGACAGATGGCAGCTGGAAAGGTGTGGCAGGTGATGTCATTGGCGAGGCAACAGGGAAAGTGGTTGGCAATACGTTGCACTGGAATTACTTATTAGAGTTACTTGTCGAGGACAAAACCTATAAAGTAACGTTCGATGATTGGATGTATCTTATCAATGAGGATGTCATGCTCAATCGCTCAGTGATGAAAAAATTTGGTGTAGAGCTGGGTAGCGTGACATTGAGCATGCATCGCAAGCCTTCTGATGCTAACTAGAAATCTCTAAATCATTTGATAATAAGTAAGGTGCTATGCAATATCGATAAAGGTGAAAGGTGTTCTTCAGAGTCTTAAAATGGCAAAATAGCAGCATATTTATCTATTACCTGTTATTTATTGGACTCTACAATATCGACTAGTATATCAAGATAGAGTATCTAAGCGACATAGACTGACGTGCACCATAAGTAGCCTATAGATATTTCGATAAAAATTGGTTAAAGTAAAATTATATAATTGATAGTATCAAATGATGCTATCAGATAACGATTAAAACAGTTTATTAAATTATTCATAAGTAAAAGGACGGTATCATGCGCGGAGTCAATAAAGTTATCATCATCGGTAACCTCGGAGCAGATCCTGAGGCACGCCAATTCAGCAATGGCGGTAGCGTAACCAATATCTCGGTTGCGACATCAGAGCAGTGGACAGACAAACAAAGCGGCGAAAAAAGAGAAGCGACAGAGTGGCATCGTATCGCACTTTTTAACCGTCTAGGTGAAATCGCAGCGCAATACCTGCGTAAAGGCAGCAAAGTCTATATCGAAGGTAGTTTGCGCACACGTAAATACCAAGACCAAAGTGGTCAAGACCGTTATATTACTGAGATTCGTGCTGAACAAATGCAGATGCTCGATGGTCAAACTGGCGGCGGTCAGGGTGGAGATAGCTTTGGTGGTCAGAACCAAGGTCAGAGTGGCGGCTATAATAATCAAGGTGGCCAAAACAACCAGAATAACTTTGGTCAGCAAGCAAATAACCAGATGGCACATCAAGGCGGCTATAACCAACCAGCGGCTCAAGGTGGTCAGAACAGTTTTAACAATCAAGCGCCTGCTCAGCAAAACCAGTTCAATCAGCCAGCACAGAAACCTGCACAATCTAAGCCTACAGCAATGCCAGACGGCCCTGTAGATGATGATATTCCGTTCTGAGGAATACCTTAGACTTTAATGTAAAAAAGCCCTGCAACTGCAGGGCTTTTTTAATGCTTGCTATAGTTGATTCAGTTTAAAAGAGATATAAGGCAACTGAGTGCAGATGTAACTGTGATACTTCAAGCGAGGTTAACGCTGTAGCTCTTTTATAGAGGATTAACTATATCCAAAAATATAATTCAGTTGATACTTTTTAACGTAGCTAAACTAATTTTTTATTGAATAATTTTTAATTTATTTAATATGCTCTTAATACCTAAACGATTAAACTTAAGTTTATTTGGCATTGGTTTAATACTATTGGTTTTCACATTAGCTAGTATGCCTACTACCTTCTATACTCTATATTGACCGTTTGTACCAAAAAATAATTATGATTAGTGACGTTTGGTTTTAAAAATTGCTATACTAACTTTATATGGCGTATAGTTAATATATATTGATCGTCTCTAAATAAAATAAATTTCGATGATAATGACCAAAGTTTTACTTGTTTCTTATTAATAAATCGAAAGCTATTTGGATAATAGATCTTTATATGAAATGGTTACCTTTTTCAGAAAGTACCATAGGAATGACATAGCAAGTTACAGAGCTAATGCAAAACTATCTCCAAGATTAGCAGTACTTGAGAGTATAGTGTATTGACTTACTACTCTATTATTTTAACAGTAGATTTTTGTCGAAATATTATTGTGAAATTCTAGCAGTAGTTAAAGCACTAGAATTTTTTTTATCATTAGAAAATGCTTTCAAAGCTATAATAGCAATATATAAAGGATGATGACTTGTGTGTTTAGATTTATCTAAAACTAATTTTATTTAAAATGGATACAATGATCATCTGTTGCTATGTATCTTCTATTTATAATAGATTGTTCGAGTTGTTATTAGAAATTAAATACTCTTTAGAATTAATTATATTTTATACATAGATTTAATGGCCAATGAACGATCTGTTCTCCGCATATTTTCACAAAAAACAATACCTCAATAGAGGCCAAACTCTTATTTTATAGTTGGATTTATTATGAGCAAAAATAACGCAATTGATTTAGAAAATTTGAACGTAGATGAGTTACGTGCTATCACTGAAAACGCTCAACAACTTATCGCCAAAAAACAACATCAACGTTTGTATGATGCCTATATGCAGTTCGAGCAGATTGCAGAAGATAGCAATGCAACGATTGAAGAGATACTGAAAGCTGGTGAAAAATTAGAGAAAAAACGCAGTATTAAATATCGTAATACTGATGACCATAGTGAAACTTGGACTGGCCGTGGCCGTAAGCCAACATGGTTGGTTGAAGCGCTAGCAGCAGGTCGTGATATCGAAGATTTTGCTATTTAATTAGCTGTTTTCTTATAAAATGCCTTTCTGTGAACCAGTTTGAAGTTGCTATTTATAATGGAGTATTTACAACCATTTAGCGATAGCTATAGCTGTTTTCTGGAAAATAAAAGCCAGTATCTTTTTGCCAAAATAATGGCAGTAAAGATACTGGCTTTTTTTCTGTCATCTATATGCCATTGTTTGTTATGATAATGACGTTTTTGTCTTATATAAGAGTTGTACGACTGTGGCCCAAGTATCTGAGTTTTCTCATAAACGTCCTCGTAAGCTCTGGTGGCTGGTTGGGTTTGTGTTGTTTGCGCTATTTGCCGTTTTGCAAATGCCAGCAGCATGGTTACTTGAGAAATACGCGCCAGATACGCCTTATGTCCAGCATGTATCCGGCAATGTATGGCAAGGCGCTGCTATTTGGCAGTTGCCTATGTCATCGACGTCGCTTACAGGTATGGCAGAATGGTCATGGCAGCCTTGGCAGTTACTCATAGGTAAGCTAGGTGCGGACGTCAATATTCACTCATCACAGACACGTCTGAATGGGCAAGTTAAACTTGGGTTAAACTCATGGCAAGTTGACAACATGAGTGGGAAAATTGTACCTGAGACGTTAGCGGGGATGGTCAACTGGCAGCTGCCAAATACCCCTATTCAGGTAAATAATGTATCGCTAACACGCCAGTCTGATAAAAGTGACGCATCTAGTAGTGAGCCTGCTAAAGACGCTGGCGGATTTAGTGCAGCGGATGGTCAATTGACTTGGGTTGGCGGTGAGGTAGGCTATCCTAGTGGTGGCAAAGTTTTTTATATTACGATGCCTGCTCTAAGAGCCGAGCTTAGTACAGAGCAAAAAAACAATAGAGATTTGCTGCATATTAATTTACTGAACAATCAAGATAAGCGTTTGGGAGATCTGTATCTCGACAGCGATAATATGCTTGATGTCAGTTTGACGCAGCGCTTGTTAGAGAATATGCCTGAGTACAAAGGACAAGCCCCTCAAGATACACCAGTTGTCAGTGTGCGCCAGCCACTGCTAACTGGTCTGGGGGCGAACTAAATGCTTAATATCACTACAAGCCTAAAACCTGTTATCAATACTCTCAATCGCTTTTCAGGTTGGCTATTATTGTTAGCCATTGCTTGGCTATGCTGGACAGCCGCCCGCCTTTTATGGCTATTGCTAGCAGCGCCTTTAGCACCTGCATTGCCTTTAGCAACTCTACAGAATAGTGCGAAATCCACCAATGATTATAGTGGCTTGTTTGCAATCTTTGCTGATCCCGATCCTGTTACCGCAGCCGTGCAACCACCTCCCAATATTGAGCTCAAAGGCGTACTACTAGCCATACCTGAGAGCATGTCTTCCGCCTTATTGAATGTCAATGGCGAAGTCAAAAATTACCGCATCGGTGATGGGCTAAAGGACAGCGATTATACGCTCGTGGCTGTTGACTGGAATTCAGTCATTATCGCTGATGTTAACGATAAAGAAACCGTCATTAAAATGCCAGAGGCGATGCCATTAGACCAAAGTGATATGCTAGCAAGCGGAATAAGTAACCAGCGTTTGCCAAACAATAGCATGTTGCCTACAGCGCCCCAGCCAGTACAAAGCGCTGTTCCTGAGGCAGAGGGGACAACTGGCGCAGACACTTCAAAAAGTCCACAGTCGGCTATCGAAGAAGCGGTTACGGCCTTGCAAGAAAACCCTGCCAGTTATCTAAGTAGGATGGGGGTGATGGCATCAGGTGAAAGCTATCAAGTCACAGCGGCGATGCCTGCTGGCCTACGTAATCGTTTAGGGCTAGAGCCAGGCGATAAGGTACTGACCGTCAACGGACAAAGTGTAGGTAATAACCCTGCGCAAGATGCTGGTGTACTTCAGCAAGTACAGCAAGCAGGTGAAGCGCAGATAGAGGTTCAACGCGGTGAGCAAGTTATTACGATTCGCCAGCAGTTCTAGCAAGGTAGGTTTTTAACAAAATTGCTCCTTAAAAATTCAGCACATAGTAAGCAATATCACTGTAGGTAATCATCAATATGGTAAGTTTTCAGAATTTTTCAGCCACGCCTTTGTACTGTAGCCTGCAGCGTTTGATGCGCCTGTGTCGTCCACTTTGTCTGGCAATGCCATTATGGGCTGCTGGTGTTGGTCTTGCCAATGCTGAGAGCTGGAAAGTCAATTTGCAAGACGCTGATATCAAAGCATTTATCAATGAGGTCGCGACCATTACAGATCAAAACTTTGTACTTGATCCACGTATCAATGGTAATGTCACAGTCATCTCTAACAAAGCCTTGTCCCGTGATGAGATCTATCAGCTATTTCTGAGCGTGATGCAAGTGAATGGTATTGCCGCGATTGAATCGGGAACGACGACAAAACTGGTGCCAGATAATATTGCTAAGCAATCTGGCGTGGCAGTTGATTTACGCGGTGATAGTGTTGGCGAGTCGCTCGCTACTCGAGTTATTTATTTGACCAACACCCAAGCTGCAGAAGTATTAGGGGTTATTCGCCCATTGATGCCGCAGTCGGCTCACGCGGCCGCTGTACCTGGTGTCAATGCGCTAGTATTGTCCGATCGAGCAGACAGCCTTAATCAACTGACAGCCCTTATCCGTGATTTAGACAGCAATGTAAATGACAGTTTGCAAGTGATACCACTACGCCACGTCGATGCCGAACGTATGATGGAGTTGATTAGCGCCTTAGTCTCAAGTGCCGGTAGTGGACAAGCACAAGGTGGCAACAATCAGCTAAAGGTGATTGCTGATACGTCGAGCGATAGACTGCTAGTCAAAGGTAGTCCTGAAATGATTGCTAAAGTCCAAGAAATGGTCAATCAATTGGATACTACGCCGACCAGACGTTTAAGTGGTCTACGTGTTTTTCGATTAAAGTACGCTAGTGCTGGTCATATCGCCGATATGTTGCGCGGCTTACTTGCTAATCAATCTATCAACAGTGCTGGTGCGACCTCGACACTAGAATCAGCCTCACTAAATGATGCAAGCAGCACAGGCGCCGCAATTAATAATGCAGCCAGCGATAACCTTGGTAGTAGTGCGGCTGCTGTTTCGACTAGCAGCACAAGTGGAACAAGCACAGGAGTAGGCGGTCGTCCGTTTAGTATTATCGCTGATGAAACTCAAAACGCCGTTATTGTCAACGCCGCACCTGAGCTAATGTTCGAGATTGAAGATGCAGTCAACCAATTAGACAGTCGCCGCGCACAAGTATTAATTCAAGCGGCTATTGTTGAAGTGTCAGGCGATGATGCCACCCAGCTAGGTGTTCAATGGGCGCTAGGTAATGCCAACAATGGCTATGGAGTAGTCAACTTTAACAATGTGGGGGCCAGCGCTACGACACTTGCGGCGGCGGCCTTAGCAGGGACAAGTACGGCAGGTATTAGCGCTGCTGCCAGCTCTATTGCTGGTGCATTGATAGGTATTGGAGACAGTCGTAAAGACAGTCAGGGCAATACAGAGTTTTATGGCGCTATTTTACAGGCGCTTGACTCATCTACCAGCGCCAACTTGCTGTCCATGCCATCGATTTTGACATTGGATAATGAAAAAGCCAGTATCTTGGTTGGTCAAAACGTACCTTTTGTCACGGGGTCTTTTACCACCAGTGGTAATAATTCAAACAACCCATTTCAGACAATTGATCGTCAAGACATTGGTATTAATCTGAATGTCATTCCTCATATCGGTGACAATGGCACCGTACGATTAGAGGTATCGCAAGAAGTCTCGTCAGTCGTACCAGGTAGTACGGGTAATGCCAGTGGTTTGATTACCAATAAAAGCCTTATTAATACGACTATTCTAGCGGATGATCAGCAGACGATTGCCTTGGGCGGCCTGATGCGTGACAACACCACCACACGTCAACAGAAGGTTCCTGGACTGGGCAATGTTCCTGTTATCGGTAGACTCTTTCGTTCTGACAACGATAGCACCCAAAAGAGCAATTTGATTATCTTTTTACAGCCGACTATTTTACGTGATGGCGGCGCGGTAGCGAGTGTAACTGAACGCAAATTCAATCAAATGCGAGTGTTGCAGTTGGTCATTGATAAAAACGGTACAATTAAGCAATTACCATTGAGCGGCACTGAAGGTTGGAATGGTAATGTCAGTGCAGATTACGAACTTATGCCGCTTAATCCCCTTATCCCTAAACGTGATCAAGCGCCGAAATCTACCTCGCAAGGTTTTACGAGAGTAGATAGTCCTAATAGTGGTATCACGACTTATCCTCTCAATCGTTAAAATATTAGCCGTATATATAATGGTTAATATGATTTAACTGACATAAATTAATGTACGATGTGATAGACGATAGTTACATCGTACATTAGCTTGCGTATTCATAACACAGATAAACATAGCCGCTTTTATATTTAAGTATATTGGTTACTAATAGAATAATGAGTTACGTATCATATTTTTCACTATAGTAAATCAGAAACTAAGATGACAGATTATAAGAATACAAAAAAGTGGTTTTTACTGAGTGTGGCTGCAACTGCGCTATTGCTCATCCCTAGGCGCAGTAGTCGAAAGGACAGTACGAAGATAGTAAGTAACCATGATACCGTATCTGAGAGCAGTATTAATGATGCTCGTGAGAATGCAATTAGTAAATAGAAGCTAGTAATTAAAAAGTAGAAGATTAAAAATGCGTCTATAGCAATCTATCATTTAATTCTATGTGTTTAAAAGTCAGTTGTGGAGTTTATTAATGTGTGGCAACGAATCAGTGACCATTGCTGAGAGAACAGATGCTAGAGAAGTTTTAAAAAATGTCTATCCTCTTATAGATACGCATACACATTTTGATGCTCCAGTGTTCGACAATGATCGCAGACAACAGGTAGAGCAGGCTTATAGTCAAGGTGTCCGTCACTTAGTGCTAGTAGGTTATCTATATCAGTATTTTGATCGAATGTACGATACTCAAGATTTCATCAATGAACTGTCACAGTCGTCTGTGACAAAGGTGAATAGTAAAAATAAGTGCGATGTTGCAGCCCATATCGCGCTAGGTTTACATCCTTTTTATATTGAGCAGCATACCGATGATCATCTAATACAACTTGAGCAAATAGTGATGGAGCAACTTCCATTGGCCATTGGTGAGATTGGGTTAGATACCTTTACCGATGCAATGAAGCAGCCTGATGTATTTGCTAAACAAAAAAGGTTCTTTGCGGCGCAGTTGGATATAGCAGTGGCTCATAGTCTGCCAGTGATGCTGCATATTCGTAAGGCACATGCTGAAGCGCTCGCAATATTAAAAGCGCATAAATACGATGCTCATAAATTAGGCGGTATTGCCCATAGCTTTAGTGGTGGTGAACAAGAAGCCAAGGCTTTTGTAAAATTGGGGTTTAAGCTGGGTGTTACGGGTCAGATTACCAATCCGAATGCCAAAAAACTGCGCCGTGCTATTCAAGTAGCAGTTGAGAGTCATGGCATCGAATGCTTGGTTGTTGAAACGGATTGTCCAGATATGACACCTATTATGTGTCAGATAACGGATGATACTGATTCACATAATAGAAATGTACCAGCCAATCTGCCATGGGTATTGGCAAGCTTGAGTGAGCTATTAGAAATACCGCATGATAAACTTGCTAAGCAATTGTGGCAAAATAGCTGTGATGCTATGAAAGTAGACTGGGCTCATTCAATGTAACTGTGCTACTTATAAGAAAAGCATAGCGGTAATTAGAAGCTAAAAAGTACTAGCCAAATAAATGTCAACCAAAATGTTTGAAAAGAGAATTTGATCTGTTATGAGTGAAACGCGACAATTTGAACAACCAAAATCCGTCGAAGACAGTCTTGCACAAGACGAATCGCGCCAACAAGATGAGCAGTACGATCGTCGTTTTCAAGGTACACGGACACTATATGGTACCTCTGCGGTTGATACTTTTTC
Source organism: Psychrobacter sp. APC 3279 (assembly GCF_030407795.1). Lineage (NCBI taxonomy): Bacteria > Pseudomonadati > Pseudomonadota > Gammaproteobacteria > Moraxellales > Moraxellaceae > Psychrobacter > Psychrobacter sp. APC 3279. The sequence continues at coordinate 129,718 of NZ_JASDCR010000011.1, forward strand.
GGCAGCTCATGTCTATATTATTGGTGTAGGAGGGGTTGGCTCTTGGGCAGCGGAGGCGTTGGCTCGGACAGCGGTGGGAACGATTACGTTGATTGATTTGGATGTATTGGTTGCGTCTAATGTCAATCGCCAACTGCCTGCACTAGACAGCACGTTTGGACAAAGTAAAATTGAAGCAATGGCAACTCGTATTAGAGAAATTAATCCCACAGTAACGTTGAATTTAGTCGATGACTTTTTGACAGTAGATAACGTCACCACACTCCTACCAAGTCGTGAAGCAGTCAGATCTGCCACTGCTCAGGGTAGACCGTTTGTTATTTTAGATTGTGTAGACGATATGAATGCTAAATTAGCAATTGCTTTACACTGTCGTTTTAATAAACTAAAGTTGGTCTGTGCGGGCGGTGCAGGTGGTAAGATAGATCCAAGTCAGATTAGAGTAAGTGATTTGCGTGACTGTTATCAAGACCCGCTACTAGCAAAGTTACGCAACAAGTTACGCCATGAGAAAGGTATCAATACTGCTTTAAAAGAAAAATTTGGTATCAAATGTGTCTATTCGACAGAGCCACCGATTGTAGATAAAAGCTGTCAAACAGGCGGTCTGCAGTGCGGTGGTTATGGCTCAGCAGTGGTCGTTACGTCAGTGGTGGCGATGATTATGGTGAGTGAAGCATTACAATTATTGATAAGACAGACGAGTCGTAACTAATACGTCTGATATTATTTAATGGAGTTTACCTTGTCTATATCTAACTCACCTCAGCAGAGCTACCCTGTCGCGGTAGATGAAATAGAGCGTATCAATAAGCTAAGAAAGTATCAGGTACTTAATGAAGATGAGGAGCCTGCGTTTGAGCGGCTTGTTGCACTCGTAAAGCTGTTTTTTGATGTGCCTGTAGTCACGATCACTTTTATGGATGAGGAAACCCAATATTTAAAGCCAGCCTGTAAATTCGATAGTCAAGATGAGGCTGTCAGCAAAGGACCACGTAACACTGCTTTTTGTAATTATACAATACTGTCTGATGATGTACTAATAGTGTTAGACACCTTTAAGGATAGTCGTTTTAGCCAAAGCCCAATGGTCACAGGTTCTCCGTATTTACGATTTTATGTTGGTGCACCTATTATCTTGACTGAAGACAACAAACGGTACCGTCTAGGCACCTTATGTCTTATGGATACTGAGCCACATCAGAGTTTTAGCAGTCAACAAGAAAAGATATTGGCGCAGTTTGCAATGATGGCCGCAGATGCGCTGAAATTACAAGATAAACAACGTGATGCTAAGCGTGCTAATGAGATGAAATCGAGCTTTTTGGCCAATATGAGTCATGAGATTCGTACACCGATGAATGGTATTATCGGTATGGTAGAAATGTTAGGCGATACCGAACTTACTGATGAACAGCGAGAATATGTTGATAACATCAAAGTATCTAATGAGCATTTAATGGTCATTATTAATGGTATTTTGGACTTATCGAAAGTTGAGTCTGGAAAAATGACGATTGATTCTATTCCATTGAATTTATCTAGTTTATGTAATGAGGTCGTCAGTTTATTTGCTATAAAGGCACGTCAAAGAGGCGTAACCTTAGATTATCATTATACTGAAACGCTATCACCCTACGTAAACGGCGATCCTGTACGTCTAAAGCAGATCATTGCAAACTTGGTCAATAACGCGATTAAGTTCACGCGTGAAGGTGGGCAAGTAAGTATCGATGTTAAACATATGGACAACTGCTATTGCCCAGATAACATCGATGAGAAATTTGTGAGTACGAGTAAACAAAAAGCAGTCAGCAAAACAGAAGGCGATAAAACTGGTCAGAACATGACTTTGTGCATAGAAGTGAAAGATACGGGTGTTGGTATCAAAGAAGAGTCGTTAGAGGCGATATTTGACGCTTATGACCAAGCAAATAAGTTTACCCATCGTATTTATGGTGGTACTGGACTTGGACTGTCTGTTTGTAAGTCTTTAGTCGATTTGATGGGTGGTCACATTCATGTAAATAGTGAAGTAGGGGTTGGTACGACATTTAGTGTCTTATTACCGTTAACTACTATTGATGAAAACAAGTATGAGACATGGCAAGACTCCAATGACACGACCATGATTGAACCTACGCATGAGCGGTCTGGCCATATCTTGTTGGTCGAAGATGATGCTGTCAATGCGATCATAGCCAAAAAATCATTAACCAGTAGTGGTCATACCGTCACTCATGTTACAGATGGCCAGCAAGCAATTGAGGCTTTTGCTTTATTCCCTGACCGTTATGATGTGATATTGATGGATCATCATATGCCGATTATGGACGGTGTACAGGCAACTATTAAATTGCATGAACTATATGATCCTCAAGCGTTGCCGCCTATTATTGCCCTGACTGCCAATGCAATGGACGGCGAGCGTGAAAAATATCTGAAAGTTGGTATGCAGGATTATTGCACCAAACCTTTTAAGCAAGAGCAGTTGAATGCCTTAGTACAGTATTGGCTGATACAGAAGCAATCATTGGAAGAAGAGTGATTTGCTAGATATTAGTATTAGCGCCATTGATTAGTATTTTAATGTAACTATGATTAACAAATACAAAAAAAGCTTAACCGTCTATATGGTGGTTAAGCTTTTTTATTGATGATAGAGGTATCAGTAAATATCAACTACCAGTCATGTTTAGAGCGATATTAGTTCACGCGAGTTTGGTAGTCGCCAGTACGCGTATCGACACGTACCACTTCACCTTGTTGCACAAATAATGGTACACGTACAACGGCACCTGTCTCTAATTTAGCAGGTTTGCCACCACCGCCTGAAGTATCACCGCGTACGCCAGGATCTGTTTCTGTGATTTCTAACTCAACGAAGTTAGGCGGCGTGACTGACAGAGGAGCACCATTAAACAACGTAATGGTACATAGAGCATTGCTGTTTTCTTTTAACCACTTGATTGAGTCACTCATTGCGTTTTTGTCCGCTTGAATCTGCTCAAAGCTCTCAGGATGCATAAAATGCCAAAACTCGCCATCGTTGTATAGATAGTTCATTTCAGTATCCATCACATCAGCAGCTTCTAAGCTGTCACCTGATTTGAAAGTTTGTTCCAGTACTTTGCCACTACGAAGATTGCGCAACTTAACACGGTTAAAGGCTTGACCTTTACCAGGCTTGACAAACTCGTTTTCAAGAATGGCACAAGGGTTGCCATCAAGCATCACTTTTAGACCAGCTTTAAATTCATTAGTAGAAAAACTTGCCACAAGAAACTCCTAGGGGTTGTAAATATAATAGTAAGACATAGGGCTGACTGTACCAAAATTTTCTGTTATGCCAAGTATTTACGGATTAACGAGGATACTTTGATAGGCTAGACACTAAGGGCGTATAATATCGGATTTTGGGCACAGGTAATAGGCTGTCATGATAAACCATTTAATCACACAAAAAAACTGGCAAACGCAATTATCGGAAGCTATTACATCTGTTGATGAGCTATTGAGTATCCTAAAGCTTGAATCAATGCGTGCAGAAGTTTACGTACCTAAGCATTTTGAACTGCGTGTGCCGCGTGGCTTTGTGGCAAAAATGGCTATTGGCGACCGTAATGATCCTCTGCTTAAACAAGTGTTGCCAGATCAGCAAGAGCAGATTAACGTCACAGGCTACGTAGCAGATCCGCTAAGCGAAAACACTCAAAATCCTGTAAAAGGTTTGCTCCATAAGTATCAATCAAGAGTGTTGTTAACGATTACGGGTGCGTGCGCTATTCACTGCCGTTACTGCTTTCGCCAGCATTTTGACTATAGTGCCAATATGCCGACTGCTGATGCAAAAGAAAATATCATCAACTATATTAATGCAAATCCTGAGGTAAATGAGGTAATTTTGAGTGGTGGTGATCCACTAAATGTGACTAATAGACGATTGTTTTTATGGTTAGATACTTTGGAGTCTCTTCCGCAGATTACTACCATTCGGCTGCATACGCGTTTGCCATTGGTGATACCCGCACGCTTGGACGCTGCATTGCTAGAGAGGTTATCTCAAAGTCGCTGCCATATTGTCATGGTCATTCACTGTAATCATGCCAATGAGATAGATGGACCAACCGCTGAGTATTTACAACGTGCTAGAGCTGCTGGAGTCACGCTATTAAACCAAGCCGTGTTGTTAAAAGGTGTCAACGATACTCTTGACGGGCAAGTGAAGCTTAGTCAGCGTTTGTTTGCTTGTGGCGTGCTACCATATTATTTACATGTGTTGGACAAGGTGGTTGGTGCGGCGCATTTTGATAGTAGTGAGCAAGCAGCGATTGAGCTTTATTGGTCATTGTTAGCATCATTGCCAGGTTATCTTGTTCCTAAGTTGGTCAGAGAGTTACCGAGTAGACCTTTTAAAGTACCGATTGATATTTACAGCAATAGCTAATGTAGGGCACTATGTCAATTTAAGATAATTAGTAAACAAAGAGCGGCTTTTAAAAAAGATGCGGATAGTATCTTTAAAAACTAAAATCTAGTATTTATACTTTTCTATAAGTACAAATAGATATATGATTGGAGCAGAATATAGATTGTCAATATACCAGCTAATTAAAAAGTATATAACGCTAGTTACAAGACTCTGCCAGTATGTAGGTATTGTCAGAACGTCCTGCTAGATTTGGGCTCACAATAAATAGATATCATCACTTTTCTATAGTCGAGCTTCACAAACATTTTTTATGCCATACAGGTATTTGTACTGCTGCATATTACTGATTGCCTCAGAGTGACTAATAGAGAGTAAAGATACTGATGATAACGTTATCAATGTTTCAAGAGCATTTAGATTCTACAGAGCCATTACCTCCGCTATCTAATCGCTCAGTAAATGGTCAAGAGCGTTACTTGTTAAAAATGTTGGCAACGCTACCTACGCTCAGCCAAGAGCAGCAAACAGAACATTTAGAGAGTCTACTGACAGTATTACGTGAATCCAATATGGATGAACAACAGCGTCTTAAATTAATGGCAACAGTCGTTGATGCCTCAGACCGACTGATTGCAGCTTTTAGGCAGCACTATATCTATGAGACAGGCGCGTTTAGTCAGGATCAGATGTCTTATATCGCTCAAATGCAATCGCTACATTATTTAATTATTATGGTTTATGACAAAGTCATACGTCGTGAGACGCAGTTGTCACAAGCCTCCTTAAACCAATTTTCTGGTAAAGGTTGGCAGCGTTTTTTTTGTGCTGAGACTAAACCTGATAACACGCTTGCTATTGCGATTTATCAATCACTATTAAGGTATCAAAAACTATTAGCAGAAGAAACACTGTGCTATCGAAAGCCATCAGCTTACCTGTGGTCTAAAGTCAATCAGTTGTATTATCTGGCTCATCAGAGAAAAGTGACTGATATTGATTTGAACCTACATACCGTCACGAATCAAACACACAGTATCCATCAGCTATATTGCCAAATCTGTTTGCATCACTTGTTAAATTTGCGTGCTATGAGGCGCCCGAATATCTTACTGGTACAGCGTCTATTGCCTGAATGGGCTAAGCACATGGTCGCGACAATGGAACCTGCCACCGAGACAAAGGTTTTTGTTGATCTTCATAGTAGTAATCCACCAAGCTATCTAACCGTCAACTCTCATATCAACCCATATGAAGATCGTCATGATTGTCTATTTATAGAACTGACACCGATAGTTGAATATTTTGAGTCCCGTAAAAAAGATTTTATCGAAGAAGGTGGTACAGTAGAATATAGTCTGATTAATGCTATTTCGATGACCATCAGCTATCGCTATTTGCAGCCACCACTTACCTTACCAACCAAATATACTAGCAAGCAGCAGGCAAAGTTAATCACTAATTTTAATGATATACACTACCATGTAGGCCATTCAAAAACTTTCGCCAATCTAATCGCTATCAAACATCTACGAGAAGAAGATAGGCCTTTATACGATACATTTGACAGCGAGCGTGGCCGCAGTAATGTCATAAATATTGAAAAATTTGACGACCATGACAGTTCTTCAGCATATCGTACACTGCATTTATTGCCAAAAGCTGCTGATCTCAGTAAGAATGTTGCCGACAAAAACATTCTCAATAAAGAAGGGCTTAACGTAGAACAAACTGACTCTGACGTTTCTCTAACAGCACCGCAGCCCTTACACATAATGAGTCTAATTTTAGTCTATGGCTCTGAAAGTACAGAACAACCTAATTGGTCAATAGGGGTGGTACGCTGGTTCAATGTCGATACTAAAAATCCAGAAATGGAATGGCAAATACTCGGGCATAAAATTGTGGCATGTGGATTACGTTTGGAAGGCAGTAAAACGCGAAGTCATCATTTTGTACCAGCATTTATTCTCGGTAAAGATGAACAGCTACAGACGACTGGCACGCTAATCGTACCACCTTCGTACTTTCAAGTTGATGATAGAGTCGTCATGCGTATTGGTAATAAACAAACCACTCTGCGATTAGGACGCAGGCTGATGATGACTGATAAGTTTAGTCAGTATGAGGTAGTGCAGTTATAGCGCTTAGGGATGCTTAGATGTTACAAGTATTTCAGGCCATAACGAAGAATTTATACAGATTGTCGCCAGTAATATAGTAGGCGACAAAGGGCATAAGTTAATCTGCAGTTGGTCTAATTATTGTCTATAATGATAAATATTGTTACTCTGACTTCTATGGTATCTATAACAATAAAATAAGGGGCTGTCCTAGATAACTAGTTCAAACCCTGTTTAACCCATTGTTTTAATTGTAGTAATTGCGACTTTGGGTCACTGTGATTAAAACGCCACTCACATTCCTTTAAATAGAGGTGAAAATGTTCTT